>JABHYP010000003.1 GCA_018656855.1 Candidatus Latescibacterota bacterium
CGGAGCGGGCTGATCGGCTCCAGAAACGGGTAGCACAGGGGGTATTCGCAGGCACGTTTTTCACTCCCGCGCAGAGCAATCATCATTTCCACGATATACTTCGCTGAGGCGCGGTCATGAAACCAGAAGTGAATAGGCTTAGTCGTGTTCCTGATCATTTCAACCATGACTTCGACACACCGATACTCGACACTGAGTTCATGGGGGTCCGACATGGAGCCTGGGATTGTAATACAGTCCAGCGCATCCGCCAGGCGGCTCGCGTTCCTTACATCCTCGAGCGTTGCAAAACGGCGCTTCTGTCCAACCTCATCGACCCAGTGTGCCTCTCCCGCAATACTGTTGTAGTTCCGTTTTCCTAAACCAAATTCCGCTTTTTTTGATGTGTCTCGCCCATAAATGGTAAACTGTTTCCCCGCCTTGCCGACCAGGCTTATGACAAGGTCGGGAGGTATTCGAACCCTTTGATTTTCCCTGCTTACCGATGCGTCGGCATCCTCAAATCGGCCAAGTATTTTTTCATGGGGAACATGAACGCCGACCTGTTCCAGTATATCGAGGGAAACCCGGTGGATTTTCGCTAATTGTTCGCTGGTGAGAACAGAACTGATCATTTTTTTTCCTTGTGATGTTCTGTACGTCGTCAGAACATTCCGGACATATTGAGTTAAAAGTTAAGGTGTACTTTTCACAAACAGCAAGTGTTTTTTTTAGGATTCAAGATAACTTAATGGACAAACAATATTAGTTAAGTTACCTTAGAACAATCTGAAACAAGTATATTTATCATTCCAAAAATTCTGAGAAGAAACTACGATATTATTCACTTGATATCGAGGCAGCAATAATTGCTCAACTGTTCAGAAACTGTTCTGCCACAGAGCTTATGCCAAAAAGTCAGCGAAGAATCGGTTGTGTACACAGACGGATTTAAAACCTATGACGGTTTGGTAGATTTTGGTTATAAAAAAGCGCCATCGTATCAAGCACGGATATAACGAATTTGCTCAAGGTACCATCATATTAACGGTATTAAGAGCTTTTGGGCAATTGCAAAAACCAGACTGATAAAGTTTCGAGGTATACATAAAAGTACTTTCTATTTGCATCTCAAAGAATGCGAATTTAGATTTAATTATAGGAATCACAATCAGAATAAATTAGTATTGAATATTATTCGAGATAATTCGCTTATATTATCTTGAACCCTAAATTAAAAATGGCTGCATCGAAAAGAGGTGATACAATGCCGCCATTTTGGCTGTCGGAAGCCGGTATGATAGATACCTCACAGAACTGAAAAGGCAAAGATCGAATGAAATCCACTTCATTTACAAAAAGGAGATCGATATGAGTGGTAAAAATAATAAACTGGCAGATGATTTTGATAGAAGGAATTTTCTGAAAATGGGGACTGCTGCTGGACTGGGTACAGCATTAAATCTTAATTTTTCAGGATGTGCATCCAATGCCCTGAAAACGGCGCCAACTCCGTTTACTGTACCTAAAATAGATCCGGTACGGGTTGGATATGTTGGAGTGGGAGGAATGGGTACTGCCCATGTCAGAAATTTATTGAGAATTGAAGGTGTTGAAATCCGTGCGGTATGTGATATCGTTAGCGACCGAATAGCAAGAGCCCAGAACCTTGTGGAAGAAGCCGGTCAGCCCAGACCGAAAGGTTACTCCCGTGGTGAAACCGACTTTTTACGGTTGTGTGAACGTGATGATCTTGATCTGGTGTATACAGCCACGCCATGGGAGTTGCATGTGCCTGTCTGCGTAGCTGCTATGGAAGCCGGAAAACATGCTGCTACGGAGGTTCCTGCTGCTGTAACAATTGATGAATGCTGGCAGCTCGTCGAGACTTCCGAAAGAACGCGACAGTACTGCATCATGATGGAAAACTGCTGTTATGATCGAATGGAATTGATGATATTACATATGGTTAGAAAGGGAATGCTGGGTGAAATCATTCACGGGGAAGCCGGATATTTGCACGATTTAAGAGCGCTAAAGTTTGATTTTGAATCCAAAGGAGAGGCCCTTTGGCGTACGAAACATTCAATAAAACGAGACGGCAATCCTTACCCGACACATGGATTGGGCCCGATAGCTCAATGCATGAATATTAACCGCGGCGATCAATTCGATTATCTCGTTTCTATGAGTACCAAGTCCATTGGATTAAACCAATTCGCTGCTAATAAATATGGCCCTGATCACAAATGGGCAAAACAGAAGTTTGCATTGGGGGACATCAATGTAAGTTTAATCAGAACCATGAACGGAGGAGCGGTTACACTCTATCATGACTGCTCATCACCCCGTCCATACAGCCGTATCAATCTTGTTCAGGGTACCAAAGGAATTGCGCGTAAATGGCCAAATCGAATCCATATTGAAGGGAAAAGCCAGGCGCATCAATGGGAACCGCTTGAAGATTACCAGGAAGAATATGACCATCCCCTATGGAAAGAATTGAACGATAAATCAAAAGGCGCAGGACACGGCGGAATGGATTATATTGAGGATTATAGGCTCATAAAATGCCTGAGAGAGGGATTACCGCTCGATATGGATGTATATGATGCGGCATGCTGGAGCGCTATTTCGGAATTAAGCGAACGATCTGTCGCGAATAGAAGTAAGACAATGGATTTTCCGGATTTTACAAGAGGCACATGGAAGACACGACCTCCGCTTGGCATTGTAAAGGCTTGAAAAAGAACTCTAAAACGGGGAAAAATTTTTAAATCGAAAAAGGAGAAATAAGTAGTTAAGTAATGCCGCCAATGTAGTAAAAAGTTAGGGCAATACTACCAAAGGCGCTGAGGATATACAATCATACATAAAAGTCAGAATGATAATTTTTTTAATACAGGTTCCTTATTTGTATTCATTTGCGTTTATCATTTAAAAACTTTTCTATATCAGAGCGATACGGCGCAGATGTTTGAGCCCCTAATTTAGTTGCTGAAAGTGCAGCAGCAGCGTTTGAGAACCTCGCCGCATCAGCCAGTGATTTATTCATTGCAAGAGAAACAGCAAGAACACCATTGAATACATCACCTGCGGCTGTGGTATCCTCAGCTTTAACGCTATAACCCGGTATTATACCTTTGAAATCCGAATCAGATACATATACTCCCCGTGCGCCGAGGGTAATCATCACAGCCTGTATCCCTTTCGCTAAAAGAAAATTTGCAGCCTCTTCGGCATCCTGTTCACTCTCAACTTTGACTCCGGTGAGAAGTTCTGCCTCAGATTCATTCGGTGTGATAATAGAAATATGTCTGAGAATGTCATCGCCAAGCGGTTGTGCAGGCGCAGGATTTAATATAACTTTTATCTTGTGTTCCCGGGCAATTTCAATAACAGCGTTCACTGTTTCAATGGGTATTTCAAGCTGCATGAGTATGATTTCGGCTGATGCAATCACATCTTTTGCCGCATTAATATCTGCCGGTGATAAATTAGCATTAGCTCCTGAAGCAACCGCAATACTGTTTTCGCCTTCTTTATCAACGAATATCAGCGCAACACCGGAAGGGGCTTTCTTATCCCGGACAATATATTCAGTATCGATGCCATCCTGAACAAATCCCCTCACAGCTTGTTCCCCAAACATGTCCTCACCGACGCAGGCTATGAAAACAACCTTACCGCCGGCAC
>JABHYP010000215.1 GCA_018656855.1 Candidatus Latescibacterota bacterium
ACAGCTTTTACAATAAAATCAAACCGAATGGTTTTCATCGGGCGCTATCCAGTAGTAAAGTGAAAATGTTCATATCTTAATGAAACTTACATCAAAAATCACAAAAAAGCAACTCCCCGTTAAAATACATAAAGTGCACAAAAAAAGAGACCCCGTGTTACGCGGCCTCTCTCCAAATAAAACATGACTATACTGTTATTTAATTTGCAGCATAAACGCTGACTTTTTTTCGTAATTTCCCAAAACGCTCAAAAAACACCCTGCCATCTATCAGGGCGAACAACGTGTAGTCTCTACCCATACCGACATTCTCGCCCGGGTGTATCTTTGTGCCGTGCTGGCGAATAATTATATTGCCGGCGGCAACGTTCTGTCCACCGAACCGTTTGACACCAAGCCGCTTACCGGCAGTTTTCCTTCCGTTTCTGGAACTTCCCATGCCTTTTTTATGTGCCATTTCACGCTCCTTATATCTTTAAGAAAGCCAGTCATGCTAAGTTACAACCGATCTTCCACATGTTATTCCTGCCATTACCGCAATGAATATCTACTCTGGTTTGCCAGTTGATTTATCCGGCTTCACCTGTTTCTCTATCTTTTTTTTGGCTGGCTGTTTTTCAGCGCCCTCGGATTTTTTTGCATCTGTCTTCCGTGGTTTTTTAACCGCTACGGCTGTTTTCTTGCCTTCTTTTGTTGCCGGAACTTTCGGCGCCTTAGTTTCTTTATCTTTTGTTTTCTTAACAGCTTTAGAAGCTTTGGTTTTAACAACTTCACTTTTTACAGACGACTCAGCCGTTTTTATTTTTTCAGGCTTCACTTCCTTTTTTTCCTGAGCCTTTGAAGAAGTTTTCTTCTGAGAGATTTTAATATCATCAATAACTATCTCTGAATATTCCTGGCGATGGCCTTTTTTTACAGAATAATCTTTACGCTTTTTTTTCTTAAAAACTATAATTTTTTTGTCTTTATCTTGTCCAGTCACCGTTGCTTTAACAACCGCACCCTCAACAAAAGGAGTTCCGACCTTAATCTCTTTATCGCTGGAAATAAGGAGAACATCAGAAATAGATATCTTTCCTCCCACTTCAAGATCGTATCTCGGAACTTTCAGCTTATCGCCCTTCTGAAGTTTATATTGAAACCCTTTTATATCAACTACTGCGTACATGAAATAATACCCTCCGGACAGAATAGATGCGAATTATTAGAGAATATATAAAATATATGATTTTAAATAAAATGTCAATGACAATTTGAACGATTACCGACTATCCACCATTTTTTCTTGCCATAAAAATTCAGGGGGCTGAATTCATGATACATGTAAAGGGGGATTGACAAACAAGTAAATTTTATTAGCTAATCCTCTGAATCCAGAAGCATGTGTATTATATAAATATTAAATCATGAAATATTATTGATGGAAAATATTTTCGTGTTCGCTCCCCTTGAGAAGCTCCTGATAAACTCGCTTTTATCGTCTAAGAATTTCAGCCCCATTCGAGCGAACGAGGGGGGGGCAAGTTCTGAAATCCCTGAAAGACGGTTTGTGAACGACAAAACAGGCTTTTCAGGGGCGTTTTTTTCTTTTGCTTCATTTGCACATGGAGGAGCTTTGCTTACTTTTGGCGGGCAAAGACACGAAGCGCATCGGAGAGCCGCGTAGCGCAAAGAAGAATTTTAAAATCTTTTCATTGTGTTTTGAAAAACGAGGGATGACCAGGTCATTTTTTAACATTGCCGACCATACATGTTTTTCTTATATTTTGCCTTTCTTTAATAATTACAGTAATAATTACAGTGCCAATAATCCTTAAACAAATAATTGAATCTCGCTGGAGGTACAAAGAAGTGAGGGAAATAATTAAAACCGGTATAGTTCTTATGATATACACGCTTGTTGCCGGCGCTTTACTGGCACTTGTATATATTAAAACCGCTCCCGTTATAGAAGCAAACAAAGCTGCCGCATCCGGTGATCCAGTCAGAGCAGAGGTTCTTGCCGGCATGGATGGAGGATTTGAGCCCCGGGGAGAGAAAACAGACTTTTTATACTGGATAGGTTATAATGATGCCGGAAAGAAAATCCCAGGCGGTTATATATTCATTGCTTCCGGAAAAGGATATTCATCTACCATCGAGACGATGGTCGGAGTTGATATTGAAGGGGTAATTACCGGCGCTAAAGTGCTTTTCCAGCAGGAAACACCCGGGTTAGGCGACAAGATTGAGCAAATTCTGCCCGGGGAAAGCGTACCCTGGTTTACCCGCCAGTTTTTAGGCTTATCCGCGTCCGATAACATCAAAGTTGTCAAGGATGACGGTGAAATAGACAGTATTTCTGGCGCCACTATATCCTCACGTGCGGTTAGCTTGTCAATCAGCAACGGACTCAAACAGTTAATGGCGGTTTTAAACGAAGAGACGTTCGTTCCGGAAGAAATGCCTCCCGAAGAGGAAGCAGAACAAGAGCCTGCATCTCTTCCCACAGATGATGTTATCGCCGAAGTTCTTCCTGATATGACAGGCGGATACGAGCTAAAAAATGAGGATAGTGATTTTCCTTACTGGACAGGCTACCGGGATTTGGAAAAATCCACTCCCGGCGGATATGCGTTTATTACCCGCGGGGAAGGTTTTGATTCAATAATCGTAACACTGGTCGGCGTGGATACGGATGGTAAAATAACTGGTATTAAAGTTTTATATCATAACGAAACCGAGGATTACGGCGATCTGATAGAGGAAATCCACGAGGGTGAGAAAGATCCATGGTTTACACGACAGCTTATCGGCAAATCTTTATCCGATAATATTGCTCTTTCCGAGGATAACGGCGTAATAGACGCCATTTCAGGGGCAACCGTATCCTCACTGGCTGTTACCGAGTCCGTAAAAGAGGGTCTTGAGGGACTCAAAGCTGTTCTCAGCGGCGAACCGTTCTCTCCAAAGATAAAATCCGCGAAATCATCATCAGTAGAATCTGAGGTTGAAGAGGAAACCGAAGATGAGTCAGCAGAAGTTCCCTCGGATGAAGATTTAGCAGAAGTTCTTCCTGATATGACAGGCGGATACGAGCTAAAAAATGAGGCGAGTGATTTTCCTTACTGGACGGGATACCGTGACGCAGGGAAATCCAAGCCGTACGGATATGCGTTTGTTGCCCGTGGAGAGGGTTTTTCTTCGACAATAGAAACACTTGTTGGCATAGATATTGGTGGTACAATAATCGGTATAAAAGTTCTATTTCACGAAGAAACAGAGGATTACGGCGACCTGATAGAGGAAATCCGTGAGGGTGAGAAAGACCCATGGTTCACCCGCCAGCTTATCGGCAAATCCTTATCCGACAGCATTACGCTTGCCGAAGAAGGTGGTGTAATTGATGCCATTTCAGGGGCAACCGTATCCTCAAAGGCTGTTACCGAATCAGTTGGCGAAGGACTGAAAAAGCTAATAGAAATTGTTGGGAAATAAGTTTCAGACTTAAGTCTTCATATTATTAATTAACATAATGTTAACACTATATATCATTCCCTGTTTGATATAAAACAAACAAATTCTACCAAAAAATGAGCGCCTGAGAAAATTGTAGGGGGAGACAGCTGTAAACCACTACTTAATCAAAGGTATAAGCGGTTCAGACATTTTCTGGCTCCTGATTCCCGACCTTCTATTGTATGTCTCTTCATTATTTTTTGTTGGTAATTTCTCTGCTTAACTGCTATCCCCCCCCTATTCACCATATCAACCCCTGAAAAATCCCTTTAAAATTGCCATACTATTCCTCTGCAATAAAAAATGAATATTTTTGAAATATGCATAATAAACGGCAGGAATAGAAAAAGTATGTAACCTTTTTCATAAAAATCAAATCTAAAATATAAAAACATATTACTAATGTCGGCGACAGATGAACCGCAAACCGTTAGTCAAATTTGATAGCTGGGGAAGGAGGTTTTAATACTATAGAAAAGACAGCACACCTTCAGGGCAAAGTATGCATAAATATTCAATCTCAAAATTAAGGAAACATATTGATGTTTTATAAAACCGCCGTACTCTTCTTATTAATTGTAAATTTTATGATTTGAAAGGAGCAACAAAATGAAATTCTACTCTCCAGCTCTGATTTGTGTCCTGATTATTTTCATCGTCCCGTTGAACTCTTATGGGCAAAGTCAGGATTCATACATCATTAAATATCAGATCAATAAGCCTTACTGCTTGTTGAATTTTATGGAGACTCTCAAAACAAACGGATATTACGGTCCGACGCTGCATACATTTTATAAAAAAAGCAAATTCAGTGAGAATGAAGTTTTAGCAAACCTTGTTAAGCAGTATCAACGGCTTAATATTGGTTATTCTTATGAATTTAACGGTTATCCTAAATACAGGTTTATGGCTAAGGGGAAATCGACAAGAGATCTGTTTTATACACTGAGTGCAAAAGCAGAAACGCTGGCCGAGTTTAAACAAATAACGGTAGGAATTATTCCATTTTACAAGCATCAACAATTATTCGAAATATTTGAGGCAGTTGAGCCGATGTACGATGAACTGATTTGGGATCAATATTACGATGTGGCTCAAAAAAGGTTACGTGAGCTGGAAGAATATTCACAGCAGGTTAATCTGGAAGAAAAATTGAATAATTATGAAAATTTTTTCAACAGCAGCTGGCCCACTGATATTCCCATCATTTTAACATTTTCAGTTGTTCCCGGTGATAAGGTCAGGCTCGTTCCCCCGCCCCAAGGCAATGTCGTCTTCTGCGGCCTGGTAACCGAGTCGGACGATTATGCATGGTACGCGGCGCTGCTGACTCATGAGTTTTCTCATAGGGCGTTTGCAGAAAAATCGCTGGAATCTCATCAGCAGATCGATCAGTGGTTCAGCGATTCAAAATCGCCTGATAGGTTTATGGTGAATTTTATGTTTAATGAAGTATTGGGTGGCGCAATCGGACATAAAATGAAGGATAACCTAATTGGTCCCCATGACTTCAGCTATGGCCAATCTTTCATTAGGGATTTTGACGAAGCCATATATCCATTGGTCGTATCATATCTTGATGAAGGAAAAACATTGGATGAAAATTTTATCGAACAAAGTCTTCATATTTATGGGGAGACTTTTCCAAACGCATATAAAGAATATAATTATTTGCTCCAAACTTATTATCTGCTAACAGATGTTGAAGACTATCCAATACCACGACTTATCAGAAAGAACATTTCCAGCCCATTGATGTATGAATCTGAAAAGCCTATCATGGATGACTCGAAAATCGACAAGTTAATAAACTATGATTTCACGAAACTGATAGTTATTTCAAAAGATCATGAACGCACTTTTAAATATCTTCAAAATAAAATACCCGAGCTTAATGAATATAATATTTTAACAACAGAATCGGACTTTGTTCTGTCATTTCTTGGTGGTGACGGAAAAGCTTACATTATAGTCAATCTGCACTCGATGGAGAAATTTATTGAGGTTTTGGAAGTATTAAAAGTCCAAAAAATAATTGACTCTAACAATCCGTTTTTAAGCATAGGTTAGCAATTGAAATAGATTATTAATATGTGTCAGGATTTCTATGAAATGTTAAAAAACCATTTTTTATATGCAATAACCGTTGGTATAATTCATAGAAATCCTGTTACCTTTTTATGTAAGGAGTGAATCATGTGGACAGAAATTCTTAGAACGGGCTGCTCTCTGGTGTTTTTTGTTTTACTCGCGGTATTTATATTCGTGTATGTAATGTCGAAACAAAAGGAACGAATGGTATTGATTGAAAAAGGGGTCGATATAACAAAATTAAATGCAAAAAAATACGGACGATATGCAAATCTGAGAAACGGTATATTGCTTATTGCTTTAGCAATCGGGTTTATTTTGGGGTATATCGTCACGAGCATAACCACAATGAATGTTTTTATCGCTTATGCTACAAGTCTTCTTTTGTGTGAAGGCATAGGATTCTTAATTTATTATAACTTGAACAAAAATCCGGATTCTTAAAAACATCTTTGGAATGTGAAAATTTTGCATATAGAAAAAGCAAAAACCGGCGATGTCGCTGCATTAAATCAACTGCTCGATCAATATAAAGATGTCGCGTTCTCGATTGCGTTCAGGATCCTAAAAAACAAAGATGATGCAGAAGATGTTGTACAGGATTCATTTGTTAAAGTATTCAAATCCATCAAACAATTTCGAAATGAATCCAGGTTCTCAACATGGCTGTATCGAATTGTTTACAATGAATCGATACGCGCCCTAAAATGTGACAGTCATTTTATATACTCCGATGTCCATGAGAACGATGCGGTTGTTGATTATCCAATGATAGACGATGCTTTGCAGAACCTTGTTACCACAGAGCGTAAAAAGATAATCAGAGAGGCTTTAGATCAATTACATGCCAATGAAAGTCTGGTTTTGACACTTTTCTACCTTGAAGAAAAAAACATACGAGAAATACACAAAATCACTCAATTATCCAAAACTAATATCAAAGTGATTATGCATAGGGCAAGAAAAAATCTCTATACCATCCTGAAAAGAATGTTAAAAAATGAAATGGACTACCTGACATGAAAAACCAAAAACACACCAATCAATTAAAATGGATTCTTGAAGAAGGGATGCACAAGATTCCTTCGGAAGATTTCAATACAAGAATTATAGAAAAAGTCTTGTCTGAACGAGAGATGATTATCTTGAAACCGGGAATCAATTATTCTCTCTTACTGATATCGGCTGCGATGATTTTGTTGTTGTCCGGGTTGATTCTTTATGTACATGCACCATCTATGAATATCATACCATTCATATCAGATATTGATAACATTATAGAAAAGCTCTATATAGCGCTGTTTGCAGTCACTGCCTTTTCGATATTCACTATACTCACTGATGTCTTGGAAAACCGTGGAGTATTGATAAAAGTATTTTAATAGTTGAACAATCGATTGTTTTATATAAAATTCCGAAAAGTTAAGAAGTATACCATGAATTAAATTGTTTGTTAACCTGAGGAAGATGCAATCAGAAAAATAATATAATTTTAACTGCGGATGAACAAAGATAAAAATTCAATGTAGGGGGAAATCCCCGTGTTTGCCCGGATATGTATAATTTTAAATTCATTGTTTCTTTGCGGTTTTGCGAGAGAATATTTCACCTCAAGGGCAAGCTTTGACAATATAAACGCCTGCAAAACCATTTTTTAAAATTTTGGCACACCGGACGGCTTCTTCTTCGTTTTCAAAAATTCCTGTCATGCACGAACCGCTGCCTGTTAGCAACGCCGCACGAGCCCCACATTTTATCAAATCGGTTTTTATCTGCTTTAATAAGGGATATTTATTGAACACAACCGGCTCAAAGTCGTTCATTAAAGCTCTGAAAAACTCATCGGCTTCAAGTGTTCCCTTTTTGAGCTTTTCTGTCATAGGCTGATAATCACCCATATCACTCCAACATTCCCCGACAGCGCCGTACGCCCATGCCGTGGACACTCCGAATCCCGGATAAACAATAACATAGGTAAAGTCAAATGGCCATTGTACAAATGTGACAGTTTCGCCTCTTCCGCTCACCACTGCGGTTCCGCCTTTTATCAGAAAG
>JABHYP010000216.1 GCA_018656855.1 Candidatus Latescibacterota bacterium
CATATATGCTGGACCGCCTCCGGATGCAAACACCGGAAGGCCTGCAAGTCCGACACCGGTATACAGAAGCATGGCTGCGGCGCCGCTTCGAGGCCCCAGGCAGTATCCTGTGACAAGCGCGGTAAAAGACTGCATCGTAAGCGGAACAGGCCCTATGGGTATCCTGATATAGGCTGACACCGACATAATAGCCGCAAAAAGGGCGACACGTGTTATTGTACGAGTTCGGGTATTCAAGGTTTCATGTTCCAGGTTACAAGTTTTTTATGTTACAAGATAAAACGGTAATTGGAATAAAAATACAAAATAATTATTTTCTTAGTAAATGATTGTTTGATTATTAAATGATGCTATTGTTTTTTCCTATATATATGAAAAATATTAATATTATTTGTGTTAAAGGTGTGTATCCTTTGAACTTGAAACCTTAAGCTTGAAACTTGGAACTGATTTTTATGAAAACAGGAATAACAGGGCTGCCGTATTCAGGGAAAACCACGCTTTTCTGCGCGCTTACAGGACAGGATTACGAATCGCTCCCGCATGGAAAGGATATTCATCTCGGCACTGTCAGGGTGCCGGATGAGCGGCTTGACAGGCTTTATGAGATGTTCAAGCCTAAGAAGAAAACCCTCGTTAACATGGAATACTTTGATGTAAAGGGGCATACTTCCGGACAGAGCAAGACGATGGAACCTAAAGAGCTTCAGGCTTTCAAAAACGCCAACTCCCTTATCTTGGTGCTTGATGCGTTTAATGAAGGAGCTAACCCCCGCGGCGATTTTGACAGTATCATCGAAGAATTCGCATTAAATGATCTGGTTGTTGTAACCAACAGGCTCGATAGACTCGAAAAAGAACTCAGGAGCGGTAAACACGATGAGCAAGTGCTGGAAAAGGCTATACTAGAGAAATGCCGCGATACACTTGAGAGTGAAGGCGTTCTGGGAGACCTGAAATTCGGACATGAAGAAGAAAAGGTGCTCAAGGGTTTTCAGTTCCTGTCCCTTAAACCCCTGCTTATCGTCATCAATATTTCCGAAGCAGCACTTTTGTCCGGCGTTGCAGGGAAATACGAAAAACAGTTCGATGAAATCAGTAATACCGTATGCACATCGATTTGCACGGAAATTGAAATGGAAATCGCTTTGCTTGATGTGAATGACCGCCCGGCGTTTCTTGAATCGATGGGTATAAAAGAAACCGCGCTTGAGAAGGTTATTCGATTGAGTTATGAGAGTCTCGGGCTGATATCCTTTTTTACAGCAGGTGGAACCGATGAAGTGAGGGCATGGACAGTTCGGAAAGGAACGCCTGCTCCCGAATGCGCGGGTGTGATCCACTCCGACATGGAACGTGGCTTCATACGTGCAGAGGTGGTCTCTTTTGATGATCTCATGAGTTCAGGCTCATTCAAGGCAGCACGCGAAAAAGGGCTTTTGCGGATCGAAGGAAAAAGTTATGTTGTTCAGGACGGTGATATTGCAACCATACTTTTCAATGTATAGAAGGAAAAATTATTATGGCTTACACAAATATTACAAGAGCAGGTGAGAAAAAATTACATGAAGAATTAAAACACCTCAAGGAAGTGAAGCGGCCACAGGTGCTTGCGGCGCTCCAGGAAGCGCGTCGCAAGGGGGATCTTTCGGAAAATGCCGAATACGATGCGGCAAAAGAAGAAAAAAACTTTGTCGAAACCCGAATCCAGCAGGTTGAGACAATTCTCCGTAGCACGCGGATTATAGATGATCTTGACATATCTGATGACAGGGCGTACATCGGCGCTCGGGTTGATCTTGAGGATATGGAAACGGGCGAAAAGATTTTTTACATTCTTGTCAGCGAGGTAGAGGCTGATTTTTCGGCAAGAAAAATCTCGACCACCTCTCCCATCGGTAAAGGGATCCTTGGAAAAGGCGAGGGTGATACGGTTGAAATTACAATACCCCGGGGGACCTTGAGATATAAAGTGACTGGTATATCCCGGTAGACAGTTATAAGTTTAAGTTTATGGGTTATCCGTTAAATAATCATCAGAAACTATTAATAAATAACTTGAATTTTCATATGTGATCTACTATAATGTTTATTACTAACTATTTGTAAATGAACAAGCTGAATTCTTTATAAATGAGGTTATACGCTAATGGAAGAAAAAGGTGCGCAGGCGCTTCTGAAACATTATGAGGTTCTTCTGGAACTGTATGTCAAAATGGAAGGAGTTTCTCAGAAAGTTTCACGAAGTCTTGAGTCCGGTTCGCGGATAGGTGAAATTATCCCGCTGCTGAAGGAAAATGCAGCCATCACCGACCAAATCCGCGAGGAATCAGAAACCATTTCTTCCATGAAAAAAAGCCTTGCGGACCATAATCTCCTAACCGAAAGAGACCGCACACTTATAAGGGAAGCCGAACAGAACCTGACTCAAACGGTCAATCGTGTGATCGAACAGGAAACCAAAAGCAGTGATATTGCCAAAACTCAGGGAGTAAAGATTTCGCGAAAGTAATGAAGGGCAGTGACAAAGGCATAAGAGATAATGGGGAAAGCAAATAATTAATTCTCAATTCAATACTTAGTTATAAAATATTACAACGGACTAATCCAAAATCCGGAGTCTTTATATTTTTGCTTGAATATTTTTTGTTGAGGAAATAATGGCCAAAGACGATAATTCACACGATACAAATCAGCCTTTTGATACAGGTAGTGTTCCCGAATTAAATCATGTTCCCGCAAATATTCCTCAGGAAAACCTTGCTTTTTTAAAAGGGCTTATTGACTCATTCAATGCTTCGACTGCCAAACTCAAAGAAGCTTACACAGCGCTTCAGGAAAAAGTCGAAAACCTTAATCTCCAGCTGGAAGAAACAAACCGCGACCTCTCTGCAAGCCTTATGGAGCAGGAACGCCTTTCTAATTATCTCACCAATATACTAGAAAGCCTGTCCTCCGGCGTTCTCGTGGTTGATACTTCGGGCATAATCACTCTATTCAACCGGGGTGCAGAGACAATTACAGGGATAAAGGTCGACGATGCTTTGCATAGTCACTATCGCGAGGTCATGGGTTCTGAAACTCCTGAGGAGCTTACTCCGCTCTCGTCGCTTTCGACAGGCGAGGGACATTCTCAGATTGAAAAAAACCTGATATCAAAAAGCGGGAAAACCATCCCGGTCGGCTGTTCAATTTCTCCGCTGGTAAACAAATCGGGGGATATGGTTGGAGCAGTGGAGATTTTCATGGATATGACGAGAATCAAGGCGCTTGAGGATGAACTTGCATGGAAGGAAAAGCTGGCTGCGCTTGGCCAGATGGCGGCTACCATGGCGCATAAGATACGTAACCCGCTCGGCGGTATCGCTGGGTTTGCAGGGCTTCTTCAGCTTGAACTAAAGGGAAACGAGAATAACAAGCGTCTTCTCGGCAGGATCATCGAGGGTGTGGACAAGCTGGAAAGAATCGTAACAAGCCTTCTTTCGTATACATCGCCGTTGAAGCTCAAGCCGGACATAGTGAATCTTGCGGAAATTGCGGCCGATAAGATAAATTCTTTGAAAGAGGATTACGATTCGGTGCAGTTTAATATCAAGGAGCCGGAAGATTCTGTTATGATCGAGGCAGATGCGAAACAGTTAAGTGATGCAGTGGCCAGTATAGCCCGGAATGCTGTTGAAGCGATAGAAGGAAAAGGCACTGTGGAAATTATCACGATTCCGGGAGAATCTGTATTCAAACCTCCGCACTCTGTCACCGCGCAGCTTGTGAAAACAATCCGTAAAACTTCTGAGTTTATCAAATTGCGCAAACCAGGGGCCTTGCTCCTGATAACCGATTCCGGAAAGGGAATGGCTTCCGAAGTACAGGAACAGTTGTTCGTGCCTTTTTACACAACAAAAGAAAACGGTATTGGACTGGGACTTGCGAGCGTACGGAAGATTATCGAAGCACATCATGGCGAGATATGGATAGAAAGTGTGGAGAACACAGGCACCGCAGTAGGAATAATCCTACCGCGAACATGTATGATTTAGGTTTGATTTTAATGGTTTATATTCTATATTAACCTGCATCATACGGTTAATAAAGATATTGTGCGGTGTATAGAAAATACATGACTTGCTCTTTAAATTTAGCACAAAACCAGAAGATAAAATCAACTGATTTATCTTTAAGCTGACAGTTTCTTCTTAGAAGATAAAACCATGAAAAAACACCGTAAACTTACCGCTATCATGTTTATATATTAGAAAAATATGAAAGTCAGCGAAATAATTAAAACACTTGAAAATGACGGATGGTATCTTGCCAGAACAAAAGGCAGTCATCGTCAATTCAAACATTCAATAAAGCCCGGAACGGTAACCGTTGCAGGGAAGCTGAGTTTGGATTTGACACCCGGAACACAGATAAGTATATTTAAACAGGCAGGATTTAAGACATGAAGTTGAGGTATAAAGATGAAATATACTATTATCATCGAGAAAACAGAAAAAAATTATGGTGCGTATGTGCCTGACCTTCCGGGATGTATTGCAGTTGCAGAAACTAGAACCGAGCTAATAAAACTCATTCGGGAAGCGATCAAGTTGCATCTCGAAAGTCTTAGCGGAAGCGGTGAAACAATTCCTTTGCCAAGTGCAACGAGCGAGTTAGTTGAAGTTGGAAAGTGAAATTCAGTAAATATCCTTTATAAAATCCCTTTAAAAACTCATTACTATATTTCAACGACCTCAGCGCATTACACGGTAATAACCATGAAACAACACCGCAAATTAGCCGCTATCATGATTGCCGATATTGTAGATTATACTGCCATGATGGGAAAGAACGAGTAGAATACTTTATTTATAAGGAAAAATACACAATTCTCAATTAATAAAATTATAACAACTGTCTGTAAATAACTGACTATTATAAAAATCTGAAAGCTGAAATCTGGAATCTATTTCAGGAGTAAGGAATATCGTGAGTAAAATTCTTGTCGTAGATGATGAATCCCTGATGAAGGACTTTCTCACCGAGTCGCTTCTCGCACAGAAATATGATGTGGATTCCGCAAGTAACGGCACACGCGCGCTTGAGTTCATAAATAAGGAAAACTATGATCTCATACTTACAGATTATAAAATGCCCAAGGTAAGCGGCATGGATATTTTGAAAAAAGCGGGCGAGAAAATGCCGGACGCCAAAGTTATTATTATGACCGCGTATGGAACGGTTGAGAAAGCTGTTGAGGCGATGAAGCTCGGCGCCTTTGATTACATCACCAAGCCGTTCAGTCTCGATGAAATTCTGATCCTTATTAGACGGGCTCTCGAATTCAAGTCACTTGAGACTGAAAACCGGAGACTCCATACTGAGCTTGAGGATGTCTACGGCAGCAGAAGCATCATCGGCAAGTCCAGGAAGATGAAGGAGATTTTCGATCTCATCAATACAGTAAGCCAGTCACGGTCGACTATACTTGTGACAGGAGAATCCGGTACCGGCAAAGAACTTGTCGCAAGAGCTGTTCACTATATAAGCGACCGGAAAAACAATCCGTTTATTATGATCAATTGCGCGGCACTGCCGGCAGAACTCATGGAAAGCGAGCTTTTCGGACATGAGAAAGGTGCCTTTACCGGTGCTATCAGTAGATTCCACGGACGTTTTGAGCGTGCCGACACCGGTACGCTGCTTCTGGATGAGATAAGTGAAATGAGCCCGAAGCTTCAGGCTAAATTGCTGCGAGTACTTCAGGAGCGTGAATTCGAACCGGTCGGATCATCCGAGACCATAAAGGTTGATGTACGGATTATTGCTACAACTAACCGTGATCTGCCTGTGCAGATCGAAGCCGGCGAATTCAGGGAAGACCTTTATTACCGACTCAATGTCATAAACATTCACCTCGCCCCTCTAAGAAGCCGGCTTGACGATATACCACTTCTCACCGAACACTTTCTTGGAAAATTCAATCGTGAGAACGGTAAAGCTATCGAAGGAATATCCGAAGATGTACTTGAGGCATGGAGTCAGTATAACTGGCCTGGTAATGTAAGGGAGTTTGAGAATGCGGTTGAACGGGCGGTGGTTATGTGCAAGAGTAAGATGATAAAGCTTTCCGATATTGCCATTCCTGCCGCAAGACCCGGTAAAGAGGCGGAAATTCGTTCTACAGCGACTCATGCCGGAGGTTCTGATATTGTCGTTGAGGCTGGTTCGAGTCTTGAGAATGTGGAACGTGAACTTATCCTTAAGACACTTGAATCCGAGGCAGGAAACAGAACAAATGCTGCCAATATCCTCGGTATCAGCGTACGCACACTTCGTAACAAGCTCACCCAGTACGGACAGATGGATGTATTCAAATGAATTAGATTTCAAATTGCGTATTTAAGATTTCAGTAATTAAGTAAGATTAATTCGCTAATTGCCTGTTAAAAACGCCCGTTACTATAGCTTTCTATTTGATTCACGATTATTTTTATTTTGCAGGGAGAGATTATACTCTGTCCCCGCAACAAATGAGAAATGTTATAATAAACAGTTTATGAAAGGTAAATAATGAAACGAAGAACATTTCTGAATATAATTCCCGTCGTTTTGGCCGGTGTTGCGACAGAATGCTCGAAAGGCGTTGTAAAAGGCA
>JABHYP010000217.1 GCA_018656855.1 Candidatus Latescibacterota bacterium
CAAATCGGTATTTACACCCAGGCCGATTCCTGTGCCGATTTTAATATCCTTGTTCTGAGTTCTCATGCCTTTCAGCCGTCCATACCCTTTAACCTGTCCTAAATCAATCTGGTAAAGAAAAGAAAATCGCCTGAGTTGTAGTTTATTAATCGTAACCTCGAAATCAGGAAACGGTTTAAACTCAATAATATTCTGGATATTTACAGTCTGGCGCCCCCAGAGTTCATAATTTTCGAATCCGATGAGGTTTGAATATCCACCAAGAAAAAGCAACGGGGACTGCTGAGGGGTCATATTTCCTCGAAAACAGAAAATACTTTTATACCGTATCATTTCACTGAATTCTTTTGAATATTTAACGAGCGCTTCTAAAATAAAATAATTAAAATCACCCATAGATATCTTATATGATCGTTCAAGAGAAATATAGGACAGTTTGTGGTTCCAGGCATTTTCCCCCTTTGTCTGGTATAAAAAATAAAGTTTTATTGACCGATCGTGAGTGCTTACAATTTTTGTCCCCATACGTCTTTGAGGAGACCATTCCCTTTCGAACTTGAATTCGAGACCTACAGTCGAATTACTATTTATTTCGTGAATGAAATATGGTGTTATCGCCTGTTTTCTGCGCCAGACACCAGTCGTATCGCTGAAAACATTCCTGAAATATAGATTATCATCAACACTGATACCCGGATTTACAACATACTTAGACAATGAATGGCTCATCCCGAATCCCATATCCTGTCTTCTATAATCATAGTCTGCCGATACAGCGCTGCGAAATACATTGAAATCTTTCTGGAACAGCATATGAAATTCAAACGACGGTAGATAGAATGTGTACTTGTTCGCCTTGGAGAATACAATACGGTTGATTTTTATCATTACCGGGCTTATTTCCTCCTGTGCATGGACGGAATTGCAGAAAAAGCTCAGAAAAATGATGAATATGAGCAAATGTAAACGGTTCATCAGTACTCTCTTTTGGCCAGCGATTGAGCGCCCATTCGTAAGGGTATGATTATTGTAGCTGCGTTAAGCACAAGAGCGCTTATTGCCGAAATTACAATAATGTTCAGGGGGAATTCACCACCCTCAATAAGGTATCTGGTGTAGGTATAACATGGAATCGCAAATAATGCCATCATGAGTCCGATGTAAAACATTGAAACCACAATGGTCAAAACACCTCCGGGACTTGATGCAATACGGCTCGGATTTCTCTCGGAAAAATCAGGAAAAGCGGCTCCAAAACCCACAGCAAGCGATGATATCGCCATGCTCATTAAAAAAATGCCGCTTATGGTCAATAGCTGGTACAATTCTTCCAGTTTCAGCATAGAACCTGAAATAAACGCTATAAATTCGGTTATGATTAAAAATACAATGAACGATGACCAGAATTTTTCACGAAAAAGCGTTCTGGCGGAAAGTGGCGCCGACCCAAGAACCCATATGGAATCGCCTTCCATACTGATCGATGGATATGCAAACCGTACCGCCAGAGTAGCCAACACAAATCCGCAAAACGCGAAATTCATAATCGAAATAATTGTGCGCCACTGTTCTATTTCAATTTCTTCCGGTATATAATGCAGATTAACAAAATACACGGCCACAAGCGCAAGCAGTAAAAAGAACTGAGCCCATTGACGCGGTTCACGAATAAATATCAGGACATCTTTATTTAACAATGTTCGAACCTGGTTTTTTGTGGGCTTTGATAAAAATCCTGTTCCGGCTTGAATTGTTCCTGTTGTTTTTCGCTTTTCTGCCATTGCCTCCTCGGTAGAAGTCAGCCAGGTTTTGAAGAAAATCCTGTCCGCAACAGTATAAAGTAACGCGAGTGAAAATACTCCGGAAGAAATCATGGCCGATACATACAGGGAAAAAGATGCATAATCATGATGTACAAGCGCATGAAGACATTGAATAAGCCAGTAATTGGGAGTAAAGGGATGTGAACTTGCGTGAAAGTTGTTAATAAAAAGATTGAGCGATCTGAAGTCATCGGTAAATGGAATTACCAGTTGTGTCGGTCTGGAGAAGTGAATAATGGAATAGACAAGAGCAATAAACACCAATCCGCCTATGATAAAAAAAATTTTCAATCGTATGCGTTTCGATATATATCCAGCAAGAAGCGCTATAAGTGTGCCCATTGCCGAAGCAATAAGTGTAAACGGCAACAATACTAAAATTCCGGTTAAAACATATTCACTTGTTCCGAAATTATGCACTTTCGCATAAGAATATAGAATGGGCAGTGACATGATAAGTATTGCCCATGAGCTATAAATTACTATGTCAATATATTTGCTTGTAAAAAGCAAAAGATCCGGTATGGGAGTACTGAAAAGATATTCTGTTTCCGTGGAACGGAAAAGTGTAGCAAGAGCGGTAACAAAGCTTGAAATAACAAGCATAAAGAAAAACGCAAGAAAGCCAACTGAAACAAGGCGCTCAATAAGAAGAAAACCGATTTGTTCAAGATTGATAACATATCTGAATATCAGATTATAAAAAAATAGGTAAGACACATAAAGCATTGATCCGAGGACGATAACCATCGAAACATTCCTAATCTGAGCATTAATGCTTTTATCGGATAAAATTGCCCAGAACATCTTGAATTTGTTTTTTATTAATATTCTCAGCAAAGTCATATTACATCCATATTAATGCCATTATCCTGTTTATTAAGCAAGTTATTACAGAAAATATATTTTGATACGTAGTTATGAAATTACTAAATTATGTGGCCGATACCCTCTCCTTATTCCATATACGCAGACTTTGTGGCATAATTGGTTAGTTTCATAAATAGTTCCTCAAGGGTTCCACCTTCGATCTTTGCTTTTTCCTGTAACTCGGAAAGAGTGCCTTTTGCCACGAGACTACCTTCGTGAAGAATTGCCATTCTCCCACATAATTCTTCAATTACGTTCAGATCGTGTGATGACATGAAAATTGTTGTGCCATGTTCCTGCATGAGCATAAGCATATCCTTTAAAAGCCGGGCACTCGGTGGATCGAGGCCGACAGTGGGCTCATCAACAATTATCAATTCAGGTCTGTGCAGAAACGCCGCCGACATGACAACCTTTTGTTTCATGCCATGCGAATATTCACCGGTTTTGCGGTCCATCCACCCATGCATTTCAAAAATATCGCTGAGCCATTCAATCCTCTTTTCCATGTCATCTTCTTCCATCTGATATAATCCTCCCACGAACCACAGGAATTCACGAGCTGTAAGCTTGTCATAAATAAAAGGTTTATCAGGCACAAAGCCTACGAGTCTCCGTACTCCAAGAGGGTCTTTCGAAACATCTATGCCGTTTACAAGTATCCTTCCTTCGTTAGGGCTTACCAGACCAATAATACATTTTATAGTGGTAGTTTTTCCGGCGCCATTCGGCCCAAGGTAACCATA
>JABHYP010000010.1 GCA_018656855.1 Candidatus Latescibacterota bacterium
CATGCCCTACAGGCGAAACATCTCCGGGACCATGCCATGCTGTCCGGACATTAAACCATTCACCCAGCGCGGCGATTTTCCGGGCGACACTGAGTCCTCCTATCTGCGAAATATGCACCCGGATAAAGTCGAACAGCCTTTCCGCCATAAGGCCAACCCACTCGTGGGGATTGTTATACAACTCGCCCATAGCGATGGGAACGCTGGTCTGCTGACGGAGAATTTTGAAATATCCGTTATTTTCGGGTGAGAACGGATCTTCGATAAAAAACGGGTGGTACTGCTCAAGTTCTTTAATCATGTTTATAGCATCTATCGGCTCAATTCGTTCGTGGATATCATGCAGCAGTTCAACTTCCTCCCCGCAGGTATTCCTGATATGCTCGAACATTTTCGGCGCTGCTCTCAGGTATGGCCCGGGATTCATATGCGAATCGGATTCAAGCCCGAATCCAGCCTCCTTAAAGTGCGGAGTACGTGACAGATGCGCAGAACCATACCCGCCAAGCTGTATTCGTATATGTCTGTAACCTTCTTCCATGTATTTTTTGACGCTTTCCTCAAGCTGAGAAAAATCCCGTCCGCCGGCATGAGCGTAACAGTCGACTGCGAACCGGCACTTGCCTCCCAGAAGCTGGTATACCGGCATATTCGCCCGCTTGCCTTTTATGTCCCACAATGCCTGGTCAAGGCCGCACAAGGCGTTGTTCAAAACAGGACCGTTGCGCCAGTATGAACTTGTATAAGCGTTCTGCCATATATCCTCGATGTTATCCGCATCCCTTCCCCTGGCGAAGTAGTCCAGGTACTCATCAACAGCGGTTGTCACTGTCATGGGGCGTTGCTGGAAGGTGGCGCATCCTAGTCCGTACAGTCCAGGCTCGCTTGTTTCCACCTTTACAACGTTGAGTCGTCCGATGCTAATACATTTCACACTTTTGATTTTCAAAGAGGGCAGGCCTCGCGTTGCTTTCGAATATCCTTGCGCACAGGCCTCACCGATTCCAAGCATTCCCGCTGCGCCAGCGGTTGTTCCAAACGCAAGCTCTTTGATTGCATCTCTCCGGTTCATCCTGGTCTCCTTTCGCTTACATCGTTTATGGAATTTTTCATAATATATGTTCATTGTGTTGAAATGTCTGGATTTTTTTAAATTCGTAATTGCATTTTCATCGATAAAAGCTTTATTTAAAAAAACAAAAAGATAATTTACCAGTCATTTTACTCATGCAATTTCATGATTAGCCTTTTATGTAACTTGAAATCTGGAATCTGAAATTTATTTTTAAAAGTAAACATCACATGGAAAACAAAAAAAAGATTGCCGTTTTCGGTTCCTCGCGCCCTCAGCCGGACAACGAAAGATATAAAGAGGCGTATTCTTTAGGGCATGCAATTGCCTCTGAAGGCTGGACTGTAGTAACCGGAGGATACAGGGGAGTTATGGAAGCTGCTTCCCGCGGCGCTAAAGAAGCCGGTGGAAATACTATCGGAATTACTTCAGCTTTTTTTGAGAATAAGAATATCAAACCCAACGACTTTGTCGACACCGAGATAAAAACCCCGACTTATGCCGAGCGTCTATTAAAACTCACCGGCATTTCCGATGGATATGTTATCATGCGTGGCGGTTCAGGTACGCTTACTGAACTATTTTTTTCATGGGAACTGGAGAAAAACAAGAGTATCCCGTCACGCCCTCTTGTTCTGTTCGGGAAACAATGGAAACGAATAATCGATTTTCTTGCGGAGGAACTCGCGGATGAGCTCTCATTTTCATCGTATCTTCACCTGTTGAAATACAGCGATGATACTGATGAGGTGATTGCTTTAATTCGTGAAGGGCTTGAGAATATCTGAAAAATGGAGTTATTTGCTGCTACACAATTAATAGGCTTTCTGTAAGCGCTGGCCGTTTTCTGTCTTTACAATGACCTCAGACCGGCAAAGTTTATTAAATTGCGGTTTTGAAATTGGCTTGCATATCTTTTGTTTTGTTAGTTAATTGATGGGTGAAAAAACATGAAAATAAAATCGGCAAGTTCATTTTTCAAACTGCCGGTACAACCATATCAAAGGAAATAGGGACCGTACTAATGGCACAGCGTCTGTTCTTTCTTGTTCTCATCGTTATATCTGTTTCAGGATGTTCATCACCGGAGCCGGCCAGGCTTTTTCTCAGGTCAAACATGAGAATAGTTACCGATGAAAAGTCAGACGGCGAAGTCTTACGAATGAAACCTGTTGATCTGTACCGTGCATTTGACGTTAATGTCACAAAAAAATGGAAAAAGATTCATGAAAACTCCTGGATGCTAATCATTGGCGGCAAAGATCCTGTCACAAAGATGAAAACAAAGATGGTATTTACCCTCACAATGGTTCCTCAACTGAACTCCGATGTTATAATTACTAAGCTTGAAGTGAACGGTGAAGAATATCA
>JABHYP010000011.1 GCA_018656855.1 Candidatus Latescibacterota bacterium
AACCCATCCATACAGCCACCGACAGTACCATGAACCATACGGCCGCCTTTTTTGAAGACATCGGCACCGTACTTGGCACTGCTCTTGACATCGTCCAGGGTACGTTGATCGTTAATCATCGTGTTTGTTTCGTCAGAAAAACGACCAACCATGATGCGTTTTTTCGGAGCTTTAACAGCCTGCTTCGAACAGCCTGTGACCGATAATCCTGCTGCCGCAATTGAACCTAAACCTGCGGCTTTAAGAAATTTTCGACGATTTCCAGAATTCTTTTTCATAACTGTTACCTTACCTTTTTTATTTACGTCAAATAAATAGTTTCCCGTCAATGTGCTCTTAAAAATGATTCTTTACAAAATATTCGAACACGCGGAAGAAAAAGTCTTAAATATCATCCAAGGGATACATTGGACGAGGTATCCGCTTCCAGGTGAACGAATCCAGCTTGGTAGAAGAATATCCGGGTGTTTCACATACGATGTAATTAAATATAGTCGATGGGTATGCCGGGCGAAACGCAAAGCCACCCTTACAGACAGTCATCTGGTATTTTTCAGTATTAATGCCGATTTCACGCAGGTTTCTCTGGTTATTGGGGCCTATTCTCCGCGAGTTAATCAGGAGAGTAACTCCACCAACTTCCATACGTACCGCAGGACTCGTATTATTCTCTCTATACAAAATCCTGCTTATTTTTCCCGTCACCGTAACCGGAGAACCGTTGAGAGGATCGGATTTCCCGCCGACATCCACGGTTACCGTGGCTCCTTCTCCCTTAGCAGCGGCGATTTTAGCAGCTTCGGCATCGTGTATCTGGATAACCGCAGATTTGACGTTCTGTCTGAGTAATTCACGGAAGAGATGGGTCCCGTCACCGGAACCGCCGGCGCCCATATTATCACCGCCGTCAGCAATGGCAACCGGTTTATCTGATTTCAAGGCCAGTTTCACTCCTTCTTCCGCATCAGGAAGGTGAATCCAGTAATCTTTTCGCTGTGAAAACATCATATCACCGATTTCATCAGCCAGTTTTTGAGCAAGCTCTTTATCTCCATCAGTAGTAACCAATACGCCGACACCCTGCGTAGGTATATCCTGCTGCATGAAACCATGCGCCGGATTTACCGAGAGAACACCCGGTATGGTGCGCTGCATCTCGCGCGCGCGGGCATACACTCTTCTGATAGGCTCATCGGCAGTAACAACATTGATAGGAGGACCGATCATAAGAGGTAGTTTCTTTACTGCCATAACCGGTTTTATTTTATTCTGCAAGGTTGCCATCATTATCGAACCGACCTCGAGCCCGCATTCGAATCCGTCCACATGGGGATATGTGCGGTATATCCTCACCGCATCGGCCACTTGCGTCATCAAAGGAGTTACTTGACAATGCAAATCCATTGTGAACATAATGGGAATATCAGGTCCAACCTTTTTACGGATTATTTCAAGCGTTTCTCCCTCGAGGTCATCATGCCCTTCAGTACATCCGCCGCCATGAACAGCGAGATAGACAGCATCCACCTGGTTTTTGTCCAGCGTATCAACCATATAACCGGTAACATAATCGAATACTTCCTCCTCCATGAGGCGATGATTCCCCCCGACTCCTATCGAACCGATCAATTCGACATCAAACATTTCACAGATATCAGCAAATCCCCCCATACACCCCCCGCTTCTGCGAATAACATCATTACCGTATCTGGCGCCTCTTTTTGCCT
Source organism: Candidatus Latescibacterota bacterium (assembly GCA_018656855.1). Lineage (GTDB taxonomy): Bacteria > Latescibacterota > Latescibacteria > Latescibacterales > Latescibacteraceae > JABHYP01. Next base: position 1,728 of record JABHYP010000011.1, read on the forward strand.
CTGCTAATGTGCGTTTGTGAGGAATAAACGTATTTGTCTCATCGGAAAAACGCCCGACCATGATCCTTTTCTTTCCTGATAAGATCGCCGGTGCTGAAATTGCCTGTGAGGAGACCGCGCTTGCTGCCCCTAAAGAGCCGATAGAGGCGGTTTTCAAAAATTTTCTTCGGTTAGCATTATTCCCTTTCATTGTTATATCTCCTTAACATAAAGAATGAATGATATTTTGTTTTATTGGGATAGACCTTTTTCCGTTAACTAACACTACCAATTTTAAGGAATATCAGAGTATCCCGTATTTTTCGAATGTCTTGACAACACTTGCGCCGGATCTCAGCTCTTCGCGGACTGTGCTTTCACCTTGAATTTTTTCCCATGCCTTTGCGATTACCTCGTCTGCCATTTCCTGTGGAACGACAACTACGCCGTCCACATCACCTAAAATCAGATCACCAGGATTCACACGCACACCACCGCACTCTATCGGGATATCGCGTTCCTTAGCGTCCATGCGTCCTAACGAATCATACGGTGAAAGTCCTTTACAGAATGTAGGAAAACCAAGTTCAATAATTTCGTTATAATCCCGGGCGCCGCCGTCAATAATAATACCATGTACTTTATGTCCCACCGCTGCATTTGACAGAAGTCCGCCCCAGAAAGCCGTAAGCTCGCGTGTGTTGCACTGTGCCACAATGATCTGCCCTTCTTTCGTATCGTCAAGAAGCTCCATTTCCATCTGGAACGGTTTTTCCGGTACTTCCGTCACAGTCTCAAGATAAATGGTTACTGCTTCTCCCCATGTTTTCATTGAAGGCGCAAGCGGTTTGATTTGTGGATTCATGCACTGTACCCTGACATTCATCCCGTCCATGACATCCTGTAATACAGCGCTGAAACATTTGTCAAGCTTGTCTTTATATTTAAGGTATTTTGATGTATTTCCGGTGCCGCTTCTGCCGGCTCTTCCCGTATTGCTCTGGCAAGATGCCAGTGATG
>JABHYP010000218.1 GCA_018656855.1 Candidatus Latescibacterota bacterium
AAAATCGACCCGAAAGCGTTCCGTCCCCGTGACACTGTCAGCGATGAGGAGCTTGATTTACTCGCCTTCCACGCTAAACACCTCCACGATAACACCGATAAAGCGATTCTCGGATGGGGAGCAAGCTTATCCGTGATCGGTCTTAGCGCTCTTCTCGCTGATAACATAACGCAGGGATCGCTCGATGAATGGCTGTGTATGCTCATGCTCGAAAAAGAAACCGCCACAGAGATGATGGGACGGTATGTCGATGCGGTTATTAAATGTTTAACGCTGTATGAAGAGGCGGTCGGCGATTACTGTTTCGCGTGGGGTATTGGCTCGGATGACGCCGGAACCCAGAAGGGAGAACTCATCGCGCCCGACCTTTTCAACGAGATGATAATACCTCATTACAAACGGCTTTGCGAATGGGTTCACACGCATACCGGGTGGAAAACGTTTCTCCATTCCTGCGGTTCCATATATCATTACATTCCCGGATTTATCGAGGCGGGTATAGACATTCTCAACCCGGTGCAGATTTCCGCCGCCAACATGGAGCCTGAACGCCTGATGAATGACTTTTCCGGTAAAATTGTGTTTTGGGGCGGAGGGTGCGATACACAAAAGGTGCTTCCGCTCGGCACACCTGAAGAGATACGAGAACATGTAGCCCACAACATCAAAGTGTTTTCATCGGGAACCGGCGGATACGTATTCAATCAGGTTCACAATATACAGCAGAACGTGCCGGTTGAGAATGTGGAAGCAATGTTTGAGGCAGCGTATGAGTTTGGTCAATTAGAGTAGATTTAATTCCAGACTTTATTTTTGAAATTCTATTATACGTTTAATGGAACATTTTAGTGGATGTGGATTTCAATGCAGCTTTGCTACTATTTGAGAATTATTTTCTTAGGTTTTCTAAACTCTGAGTTCACACCTGATTCCCACAATACACTGATAATGATTGTTAGCTGTTATTAATGAGTATCTCTTCGTCAATGTGTAATCTTTTTTCTGCGAGTTCAAGGTGAATTTTCTGAGCTAATTTCCCCAGATATTCCGGCCCATCACTTTCTGGATAGCAAGCTTTCCAAAAAGATAATGCTAAATCCATTGACAAATTCTTGAACTCTTCAGACTTTGTTTTCCAATCTATTGGGCTATACCATATCTTTTCTTTTAAAGGGGCATAATGAACAGAGGCGTCTCGTAAATTCTTATATTCAGTAAAGAATGTCTTAAATGGTTCCTTAATTTGCTTTTCGTCTTTAATGAATATGATTTGTTTTTTATCTTCTCGAATTATGGTTGGAAACTTCTCGAGTTTATATTCAAGTTGAAGAAAACGATCTTTTTTTCTACCCATTAGCATTTCTGATTCACGTTCATTTAGAATATCTTTATTACGATAGTAGAAATTATAACCTACTGTATTTACAAAACACTCAATAAATGAATAGAACGAAATTATGGTAAGACGAGAATATGCAGAAACGTTAAATTTCAACAGATTAAGCTGATCATAGGCTGTTTTGTTAAAATTTGATTCTATCTTATCTTCTTTTTCTTTAAGTTTATCTCTTAGCTTCAGCAAGTTTTTATAGGATTGTTTTGCTTTTAAAAATGTATAAAATGAATCCCGCAATAAAAACTCGTCTTCGTTATTGGCATAACTCGCATGGTGCCCCAAACCAATTTTAGTTTGATAAGGCAAGTCTTTTGGCCAGCGTTTTGCCCGTATGTCCATTACACTTTCTAACCAACCGTACTCAATTCCTGTGGAAAAAGGATTATTACCTTCTTTAAAAAAGCTGTTAAACTCGGTTGCAATCTCGTTAATTGTTTTTTTAAGTGGATATCTCTTTAAAAAATAATCGGCCAATACTTGAAAATTTTTCTTTATATACTCGCCCTTCATAAGTAGCGAATCACAATCTATTTTCTCAATAAGCTCATAACACTCTATAAGTTGCGTCTTCATCTCAGGATTTCTTATTACATTGTATTTTTCCGTGCTTAGAGAAGTCATCAGTTGTAAATATATAATGTAGTTTATTAATTCAGCACGTATGTTTTCAGAACTTGTTATCATCTTACTATTACCAGCTAACATAAAAAATGAGCGACGCTTTAGCGTCCGCTGGATTCATTTGTTATGGCTTATTATGTGTATTTAAATTCTACTTTTTTTATCCAATGTTTATTTGCAAATTGATCAAGAATTGCAATATCAGCCGTAAAGCTTTCGTCTTTTTCTTTGTATGGAGGAATAATCCAAAAATAAACACTCATTTCTGTTGTAGCTCCAGGAGGTATTGGATAACTCCCATGATATTGTGATTTAGTATCTTTAACCATCACATTACCAAGAGATCTTGGCTTCTTCATTTTTGAAACAGTTAAGAGAATATTATATTTAGTAATATTAGTAACAGTAAAATCACCATTGATTTGCATTGCTGGTTCACCTTCAGTAGAGCCCATATGCCACCATGTAGCATTTCGATTAGGTTTTGGGATAATAATTATTGTTTTTTTAGGAATTTCAAAAACAGAAGACTCTTTTTTTATTTTATTTTTTATCCAATTCCAAACTTTAGAAAAGAATCCTGTTACGAATCCCACAATAGTTCCAACACTCACAATTAATCCAATTACTAAGTTTAGTTTATTTATATCCATAACATTAATTAGATTGATCCCCATAAGATGCGGAACTTCTACTTCCTATACTTATAAGACGATTTTGATCTACATTGCGTGATTGCTATAGACTTAATTGTTACTGTATAAAATACAATATTGTATTATCAAATAAAAGTCAAGTGCTATTCATAATTTAACTACTATATGAACCCTTTTGCTGTCAATTGCTATGTTTACCCGACATTTGTTCATTTGGGGATTTCTCATGAATAAAAATGCAAGAAGTCAGACAAATTATGAATAAATATACAAAAATACATTTTGCCGCCGAAACCTCCGTGGTAAAATGAATTAATTGGTAATAAAAGAATCGCATGGAATGAAATCGCAGGGGTGATGCATTCCCAATGAATTCATTTTCGTTTTGGAACGTATTTTCCGCTGAATGCATCACCCCTACAGTTCTCTGCGGTGAAAAAAATATTTATGGATAATTATGCATACTATCAGAAAGAATATGAATAAATATACAAAGGGGACTTTTTAATATTTTACCGCCAATATTTAAAACATATTGGTATTTTTTTCACCTTTTTGCCATCTCAAGTCCAGCAGTCGTCGTATAGTATTTCGCGATCATATTGGGGACTTCCCAGCCGGGAAGTGTGCCCTCAGCGAGAAACCTGAGGTACTTTTCGGTGACCTGTGCAAAATGCGCTTCGTGGC
>JABHYP010000219.1 GCA_018656855.1 Candidatus Latescibacterota bacterium
CAAGAACAGCGGTTTTTTTTATGTTTTGAGCCTCCCGCTCGGCATCCTCAGCGATTTTTCTGGCGTACGTTTCAGCATTACGCATTTTGGCATGATTGACCTTATTCGCTGTAATCCATCCGACAATAAAGATTCCCAGTGCGACTACCAGTGCGACAAACACACTGATAATTAATGTCATATCTATCATGTAAAAATCCTCCTAACAAAAAGAAACTTTATCTACCAGCGTTCAGCAGATTATTTAAAAAAAAGCAGATGCTGAAAGCTGATAGTTTATACTATGTATGACGTCTTTAATAACAATACATGTTATTACAAAGAAGATAGAATCCAGAAATTATAAGTCAGAATAATTAGAATAGTTTCAATACGATTGTAGCATATATCTTCTGTTCCGGCTTCTGACTCCTGTCTTTATATAAAAAAAAACATCGTACGCTTCACCTATGGCTCAAACGGAACCATTACGGATCACGAACGATGGTTTATAAAAAGAAGAGCGAACTTTTAAAAAATTGTTTTTTGCCCGAACACTAAGATTCAAGCAAAAGCTCTTTATCGAGAGCTTCTTCAACAATCGCGGTCAATTGCGTCTGTTTTTTTTCTATCTCAGTGTTTTTTCTCTTCTCGATGAAATATTCATCCGCTATAAGTATTGCAGCTAGAACCTCACGCTTCAGTCTGGGAGGAAGTTTATGCTTTGAAGATATTGTGAGAATTTTTTCCTCCACATAGAGAGCCAGCTCACTTAAATAATCTGAATCGGCATCACTTTTAATGGGATAATCTTCCCCCAGTATCCTTATCAGCGTTGTTTTATAAGGCTCCGCCATAATTATACATCAACTATTTAACGTATGGATATTGTTGATTTAACCTAATCGCTCGTGATATTATCTATAGAAACTGTATTGAGTTTTGAAAGAATATTTTTTAATGTGTTTATTATCTCTTTCTTTCTGTCTTCCCGATTCTGGAAGCCAGTATCGTTTTTTTCTATTTTTTTTATAACCGATCGCAGCTCTTTTATCTTTTCTTTTGCTTCATGCAGTTCACTTCGAACCTGTTCAGCTTCTATGAAAGTATTGTCACGTTCTTCCCGGAACTTTCTTCCGGTTTCGATTAAAGCATGAATAGACTTTTCAAGACTATTGACGGTTTTCATATTTACGTATACTGAAACATGGAGCAGAAAGGCGCCGGCGGTCGGGAGTATTAAAAAGCTTATAAATTCAATTTCTGAAAACCGGCAGCTATATTAAAGTTAGAATATCCCGTTTGTTAAAACCATACAATATCAGTTTAAGGGATTACATGAAGCTTGTCAAGAAAAACCTTCGCAGAAACCGACCTTCGCTTCCTTGAACCTGCGAAAATCAGGCATATAATACTGCCAAGCGTTCAGAGGCTGTGCACAGGGAATGGCGCGGGAAGAACAAGTTACATGAGTACTGTCTGATGTTGCTATTTTAATAACAACACATGTATTTATAAATAAAAATAGAAACAAGAACAATTCTAATAATTACAGAATGATAGAATTAAATATGCTTTATTATGGATTCTGGCTGCAGACTCATGAATTATGTTATTATGTAATAAATATTTTTATATAAAATGTTTAATAATTCTAATTTCATTCTTCATTACACTAAAAATCAATTTCTACTATATTCAACTTACTGAACCATCCCAGGAAATAAACCTATACTCCTGAAATACACTTTAAGTGCTCAGGACACCATGTTTCCCTGAAACCATGAAATTATACTGCTGTCATGGCCCTGTCGAAAACTGCTTTGAACACGGTGCCGTCCTGAGCAGCCAGGTCAGCGAGTATTTTGCGGTTCAGCCTGATGTCGTTTTTATTTAAAGCGTTAATGAACACCGAGTAACTGACACCATACTGTCGAACAGCGGCGTTAATCCGCGCAATCCACAGCCTGCGGAAGTCGCGTTTACGTTCTTTACGTCCGCGATATGCATAGACAAGTGCGCGGTCTACAGATTCTTTGGCGGTTTTGTATAGTTTGGAACGTCCGCCGCGATAACCTCTTGCCATTTTAAGGATTTTTTTCTTCCTTTTTCGGGAAGCGGCACTATTTGAAACTCTTGGCATTTATTTTCTCCTCCGTTTATAATATCATAGTCTTTATACGCTTCTCATCCGCTGAAGTTACGAGCGTGGCGCGCCGATAATTACGTTTACGTTTTGTTGATTTGCATTTAAGAAGATGGCTTGCATATGCCTTATTACGCTTGATGCGCCCGGAAGCGGTCTTCTTGAAGCGTTTGGTGGCAGCTTTGACAGATTTCATTTTAGGCATAAAAATCCCTTTCTGGTATTTTCATATAATCGTAATGATTTTTCATCGTTTATGCTGAATAATACATGATATTTATCGAAAATAATTCCCCGCTATATAGAAAGACAAAATTTAGCAGATAGAATTAAGAAGACAGAATAATAAAGAAATATTAATTGGTTTCTATTCTTTCGCCCGGCCTCATGATACCGACCTTTTATAATATCTATTTTGGGGCTAAAAGCATTGAGAGATTACGGCCTTCCGAATGGATATCAGTTTCAATTACGGACAGATCTTTAAGTTTTTCAATGACTTTTAACAAAACAACTTTTCCATGATCCTTGTGAAGGATCTCACGGCCTCTGAAAATAAGTGTAAACTTGACTTTATCTTTATGTTCTAAAAATTCTGCGGCATGCCTGACCTTGAAATCAAAGTCATGGATCGAGATTTCCGGACGCATTTTTATTTCCTTGATATGGATGATATGCCGCTTTTTTCTGGCATCCTTGGCCTTTTTAGTTAACTCATACCGATATTTACCGTAGTTCATAATACGGCATACCGGCGGATCAGCATTCGGAGAGACTTCAACCAAATCATTACCAGCATCATCAGCAATTCTTAAAGCTTCTTCAATGGAAATAACACCCACCTGTTCGCCGTCCTCTTTAATCAACCTTACAGTGGTGGATTTGACCTGTTCATTGACTCTCACATGCTTATCGTTGATTTTAAATCCTCCTTTTTAATTACTCATTTGCCTTTTCATCGTTTTCTTTTTTTATTCTGGATACTATCGTATCAACCGTAACAACGCCCAAATCACCCTTGCCGTGTTTCCGTATCGATACGGTCTCGTTATCCATCTCATTTCGTCCGACAATAAGCATATAGGGTATCTTTAACTCTTCTGCATCCCGAATTTTGCGATTAATCTTTTCGTTACGGCTGTCAAGTTTTACTCTCAGCCCCGCACTTTTTACCTGGTCGACAATCAGATTTGCATAATCCAACTGTGCGTCGGTTATCGGCATGACAATCACCTGCCCAGGCGAAAGCCACACGGGAAACG
>JABHYP010000220.1 GCA_018656855.1 Candidatus Latescibacterota bacterium
CGCGGGAGATGTTGTTGTCGCTGGCAAAATTCCGGTTGACAGAGAAGAAAACAACCTTACGGCATACGCTGTCACGAGCGGTGAAATAGCCTGGTCACGCAAATTTACCGGAGGAACTTACAGGCTTGCGGTGCATGAGAAAAACGACCGAATATTTTCTTATTTGAGGGGAGAAAACCAGCGGGGAGTACAGTGTTTTTCCGTGCGTGACGGTTCATCACTGTGGAGCGGAGCAACTGGCGTTGTCATGAATGCCGGTAAGGTTACTCGGGAAGACATGCTATCGAGAGACGGATACAGTGTAGCGTGCGTTGATGCGTCATCAGGTGAAACAAAATGGATTTACCGGACATCCACAGGCCCTCAGGGATCATATTATGGGCCTGGCGCAATGGCGGTTCAAGGCAAACTGGCAATTGTCGGAACTATGGATGGGCAGGTTCTTGCATTGAAATGGTAGATGGTGAGAATGTAGAAAATGGCTAATACCCGGCGGGCGGCAATTCAGCCGCGTAATTCAGCATTCTTTCTGAATACAAAATATGCCGGAACACCTATAAGCACAGTAAAAATAGCAATTGAGGATTCAGCCGGTCGTTCAAAAAAGGCAAGAACGAGCATAGCAGTAATCGATAATATGTAAACGATTTGCACGACAGGATAACCTGGAAACCGGGATGTACTTTTACCCATGCTTCGCAGTTTGAAAATTCCACACACCGCGAGTACGGGAAAAATACCGAGAGAAAATCCCATGTATGTCAATATTTGATCAAATGTTCCTGACAGGACCATTGCCATTGAAATCAAACCCTGCAACATAATTGCTTTGTAAGGCACCTTGAAACGAGGATGAACCTCTGAAGCAAACTTAAAGAAATTCCCATCTTGAGCCATTGAGTAGTAAACTCTCGGGCCGAGTATAATAAATGCGCTTAACGAAGAAAACAATGCAAAAGATATCATTAGGCTGAACAAATCTTCTAAAGATTTGCCTAACGAATTACCAACTGCCAGGCCTCCGATTGAGATCACTCCTTTCATGTCGTTCGGTGGGATAGCATAAAGATAGAAGCAGTTTAGACATAGATAGAGAAACATCACTATACCGGTTCCTGCCAGTAAAGAACGCGGCAGATTCTTTTCGGGATTTCTGATTTCCGAACCGATATAGGTCGATGCGTTCCAACCGCTGTATGCGAACATAATCCACATCAGCGAAAGCCCCGCAGTTTTCAAACCTCCAAAACTGAATGAAAAACTGCTCTGCTCCACGATATGGTGAAAATCACCTTTTCCGAAAGAAAAACCAATCGAGACAATAGCAACAATCAGCCCGACTTTCAATAGTGTCAAATAATTCTGAATCCTGGCGCCCAAATCGATGCCTCTCATGTGGATAAACGTAAAAATCGCGATAACAAAGATTGCCAGCAGTTTTTTTAAAAGCGCAAGACTTATAAAAACGCTGGTTTCTCCCAATGAAAAAAATTGGGGGAAAGCTCTGAAAAAGTACTCTGAGAAACCAATGGCGGATGCAGCTATAGGCGCGGAAAAGCCGACGATGAAGGAAACCCAGCCGCTGAGAAATCCGAAAATCGGATGGTACAGTTCTGATAGAAATGCATATTCACCGCCAGCCCTGGGAATAGCGGCTCCGAGCTCGCCATAGCAAATAGCGCCGCATAGAGCCAGTATACCGCCGATAAACCACAAAACTATCATCAGAATCGGGTTATTCAGTTCTTCCATTAGAAATCCCGACATGGTAAAAATCCCGGCGCCTATCATGTTGGCGATAACGATATTTGTACATGGGAAAAAACCGAGTTTTCTCTCAAATCCGTTTTTTGATTTTTTATCTGTCGTCGAATACATGTAAAGTCTCGAAAAGTTAGATATGATATTATTAATAACAATACATATTATTATTCCAGCAGTTAAATAAGTTGCATTTTTTATAATATTAAGTGTTTATTAACCCCCCCTGCCTTTGGCATCCCCCCTGATAGGGGGGAATTAAAGGGGGGGCATTCTTTTTCCATATTTGAGTTTCGGCGTATAATGTTACATATTTAATCGCCTCAGCATTATAAAGAAGATATAAGCAAATATCTTTTATTCCGGCTCCTGACTTTATATTTAGATAAACACTATTGGGCGGATTTTTTATAACTGACAGAAATTCCCGACCGGCTCGATGTATCAATTGTTGTTTCGAAATCAGACAAACTTCGCACGTATTCGAGAAATTCACGAATACCCGGCAGATATCTATTCGAAACATTGTGAGCGGTAAAGCACCCGCCTGCTTCGATCCCTGATTCAATATCTATGAAATAGTTTTTATACCAGCTTTTATCAGCATCAGAAAAAACGAAGTCAAAAGGGCCTTCCAACTCCTTCACGAGTTTGTGTGCATCTGCAAGTCTGGCATCGATATACTCGGAAAGACCGGCTTTTTTAAAATTCGCAAGCGCCTCCCTATGTCGTTCTTCGTCTATCTCTATTGTTATCAGTTTGCCTCCCGTTTTACTGAGCGCCCATGCAATCCAGATTGCAGAATGCCCTGTTGATGTCCCTATCTCGAGGGCTTTTGTATATTTGTGCTCAATTATTATGTCATATAATATCCTGCCATCGGATACCGGAACATTCATATCCCTCCATGTGCTGCGCTGACTTTCGAGAAAAGCTTGTACCTTTTCATCAAGGTTTTTTAGTTTTTCCGGCTCCTGGGACAAAGAGCAAGTAGTCATGATTAATATAAATAAAATGGTTAACTGCCCGATGCAAATGCCCTTTCTTATCATTATCATCCTTTTTATTGCGCCACAAAAGCAGCGTTAGAGTTTACTTCTTAGTATATAAATCATTGTTAATATAGCAAACACTTTTTTCTCAATAAAATGAAATCCTTCTACTGCTAATATCAGCCGTGTTTATTACACAGCGCTAAAGAGGTATTCAAAAATGGATTGTTGTGGATATTTTAAAAAAAAGTATTGCAAACTGAAAAAATGCGGTTATATTATTTACTTATACTGTGTATAACTCTCTGTGAGGTATGAAAATGGCTGTTCAGAATGTGAATAATGTTCCGGGTGCAGGCGGAGATGTCGGCCGCGAAAGAGCCGAGCGTACCACAAAGACGGAACGAACTCCGCAGACGCCACCTGAAACCAGAGAAATTGAGCAGGCGGCAGTACGACCTCTGCAGGACGAGGTCAGGATATCGAGAGATAGGGAGCTTGTCGGCGAACTGGTTGATGAAGCTGCAAATACCGATGTTCCACCGCGCCAGGAAGTTGTGGACAGGGCAAGCAGACGTGTGCAGGAAAATTATTACAACTCAAGAGAATTCATTGGCAATCTGGCCTCCAGGTTGATCAATACCGATAGCGTTTGAGCGATACGTACGTGAATTCTATGGGCAATCTTTTTTCTGATGGTCTGTGGCGTTCTCTTCATATTGAATGTGAACCCGGATTCGAGGATATAATCAGCGCATATATTTTCGAGTCCGGGTTTTCCGGTTTAGAGGAGCATTCCGGGCCGGGAAATGTAGTTTACACCGCGTATTACCGCCGCACAACCGAAACTGATGACCCCTTCGAGAAACTCTCCGGAACGCTCGATGAATTAGCCCTTTCACATAAAAAAGACATCGCACGGATTCTTTCGCTGGAAAATGTGCCCGCTGAAGACTGGGAATTATCATGGCGCCGGGGTCTCAGCGCGATCGAGGTTGGTTCACGCCTTGTAATCAGACCGTCATGGGTGGATTATGAGAACACCGGTGGACTTGTGGAAATCATCATAGATCCCAAAATGGCTTTCGGTACAGGCAGCCATGCAACTACACGCCTCTGTCTGGAGACAATAGAGAAGATTAATCCCGAAAAATTATCGGTGCTGGATGCGGGCTGCGGTTCCGGTGTGCTGTCAATTGCTGCTGTAAAGTTAGGTGCGCGTCACGCGGCCGGTTTCGACATCGACTTGGATTCAGTGGAAAACGCCCGTGAGAATGTGATAATAAACGGCGTACGTGACCGTGTGGTAATAGAACATGCCGATATTTTCGGCTGCGAGCCCGGGCGGTTCGACCTTGTGTTCGCAAATATCATCAGCGGTGGGCTGATACCGAACCTACGGCGTTTTCGTGATTTTCTTCTGCCGGAAGGGAAGGTCGTATTTTCCGGGCTTCTGGCTGAGGAGGAAACGCTGTTTATAGAACACCTGAAGGCAGAATGTTTTAAGGTTCGCGAGATAAGCCGAATGGACGAGTGGATAGCTGTTGAGGCTGAAACCTAAATAAATTTTTTGCATATATAATGAAATCATGCAGGGGTAATTCATGAATTACCCCTGTTTTATCTTTTCGAAAAAAGACACCCGCAATAATCCTGACGGTAGATGTTAAGCTCACAAGAAAGTTCGCAGGAACGCTTGAAACCGTCCTTTTTTTTCCAGTCGCCCAAGAGAAACCTCACTCCGTATCGTTTTGCTTCCTCTTCGCCGATGGGATTGATGACAGAGGCTTTTTTTGATGGCCCGAGTGTAAGTGTGCTAGCAAAAGTGTTATACTCTTCAGCGGCTGCGAGACGTGCGGTTTCGGCAAGCCTGAGCCTGTAGCAGACAAGACAACGCGCCCCGTTTTCGGGTTCATCCTCCAGCCCGCGGACAGCCTCAAAAAAAGCCGGTGTGTCATACGCACCCTCGATGAGCTTTATACCGGAATGCTCTGTAGCTGTGTATGCTGCTTTTAGACGGCACCGGCACTCATCATCCGGATAGATGTTAGGATTGTAAAAGTACCCGGTGATGTCCCAGTCGTCGCGGAGCCGTTCTATAACAGTCGTTGCGCAGGGTCCGCAGCAGATGTGGAGGAGGAGTTTTGGCATAAAAAAATATTTATAATAAGCTATTAAAATTGATGTTTTCTAAACTAACAATAATCCTTCAATTAATATGATTAATTAAATTTGCATTAAATAGCTCTTTTTGCAAGTGTATTTTCATAAATTTATTTGACTCATCCATTCATCCATTCTATTTTATATAAAAAGCAATTACTTACATTTGGAGGAACAATGCCCGCTTCATTCAGAGATCTTCACAAACGAGCCTTCATCCCTCTCCCACTCGGTACTGTGAGGCCGAAAGGCTGGCTCGAGGAACAGCTCCGCATCCAGGCTGAGGGGCTGTCCGGTCATCTCGACGAGGGTTTTTTTCCCGACCTTGGACCTGACAGCGGATGGCTCGGAGGAACCGGCGAGTCGTGGGAAGTAGGGCCGTACTGGCTGGACGGGATAGTTCCGCTCGCCTATCTTCTTCAGGATTCACGGCTCAAGGCGAAAGTGGGGAAATGGATCAACTGGACACTCAATAACCAGAGTGAAGATGGCTGGCTCGGACCTGAGACAAATCATGCTGACAGGTGGTGGCCCCGTGCAATTATGCTCAAGGTACTCGCCCGGTATGCTGAGGCAACTAGTGACCGGAGAGTCGAACCTGCCATGATGAACTACTTACGGTTCCTGACAGAAAAACTGCCGGAAAGCCCCCTCGATGTGTGGGCAAAATTCCGCTGGGGAGAGTATCTCATACCTCTCATCTGGCTCAGCGAGCGCCGTCCCTGCCCCTTCTTTAACGAGCTCTCGGAATTGATTCATAAGCAGGGTTACAACTGGAGTGACCATTTTAACTATTTTGTCATAGATCAGACTGTTCGGGAGAATCCCAATCTGTCCACCCATGTGGTCAACCACGCCATGGGGATCAAGTACCCGGCGCTTGCGGCACTGTTCACGGGATTACGCGAGGATGCCGCAATGAGCGGACGCGCACGGGATGGGATGGACCGATTCCA
>JABHYP010000221.1 GCA_018656855.1 Candidatus Latescibacterota bacterium
GGAGTCGAAATTGCATCTGAAAAGGTTCCTCTTATCCAGAAACATCTGATTAATTCCTGTAATAAAGCTGGAAAGCCGGTAATAACTGCAACACAGATGCTCGAATCAATGATATCCAATCCACGAGCAACCAGAGCAGAGACATCGGATGTCGCCAACGCCGTTATCGACGGCTCCGATGCTGTTATGCTCTCCGGTGAGACGGCTGTGGGTAAATATCCAATCGTAGCGGTGGAAACAATGAAGCGTATCATCGACGGTGTCGAGGAACAGGTCGGGAAAGGCCACAGTTTCACGAACGTAATTCTTGATAATCCTAATATCGAGGACGCCGTGACCGCAGCAGCATGCCGTGCCGCCGAGGTGCTTAACGCCAAGGTGATTGTGGCTTACACACAATCGGGCTCAACGGCAATGCGGCTGTCGAAGTACAGGCCGCGTACCCGTATCATAGCTCTTACACCTTTTGAGGAAATACGCCGGCGTATTTCTATTTACTGGGGGATTCGCTCGATTCTTGTGCATGATATACAAAACACAGACAGCATGGCGGATACTGCTGAAAATCTGATTGTGAAAAACGGTCACGCCCGAAAAGGAGATATTATTGTCATTACATTAGGCACTCCTCTAAATGAGCCGGGCACAACAAACCTGGTAAATGTCCACAGAATTAAATAAATATTATGAAACAGCATAAGTACACTTGATTTTTTTCCTCCGTTTTGATAATTTTACAGTATGGAACAATGGGAAGATAAAGCGATAAAGCAGAACATAGAAGATCTGATTGAAGAATCATATCTTTTTTTACTCACCGAGCAGGAGATCAGGAATTATCTCCGGAGTTTTATAAAATCGTGTGAAACGGTTCTGAGTGAAAATATAAGTGTTAATGGTGATACCAGGGCAACCAGGGTAAAGATTGCCCTGATCCGGGCATACCTGTTGATGAACGAAAGCGATTTTAACAAAGCAAATGACTACACATCCGGTAATATCAGCACAAAACGTATTGAATACCTCGCCCAACAGGTTATCCAGATAAAAAGAACTATTATCATACTTCTCGATAATATCAGTCCTAAACTCTCACGTACGGTTCTGAAAGAAACAAGAAAAAGAAACAAAGATACTCTTCAGCAGCTTCAACGATACACCATGTTTCGAAACCTGATCATTGAAGTTGGCTTTTATCTTCTTTTATTCATTGCTGTTTCCCTGCTATTGGTTATGGTGTTTTATTAGATGAACGACAGTATGTAAGCAGCAGGTTTAACAAAAGCTGTAATATCATTTCCTTATTGAAATGCAGCAAACTAACGAACATATGTTTGATAGGTCAGACGTTCCTGTCTGACCATCAGAATAGAACAGACAAGAATGCCTATCCAGCGATTTGTAATCAATAATTTATAGTTTGTTTTAATCAAACAGAAAATAATATGATATAGAGACTGAAAAACTTATAGCCAGCAAATAAAAAAAGGTGGGAAATGCCTAAAAGAACCGACATCCATAAAATAATGCTTATCGGTTCCGGGCCGATCGTCATAGGACAGGCCTGCGAATTTGATTATTCTGGGACACAGGCCTGTAAAGCCCTCAAGGAAGAGGGATTCGAGATAGTACTCGTGAATTCAAATCCTGCGACAATTATGACTGATCCGGAGACTGCGGATATAACATATATTGAGCCGATAACCGCTGAAATCTGTGAAATGATAATTGAAAAAGAGCGGCCTGACGCCCTGCTTCCCACACTTGGAGGCCAGACAGGACTCAATGTTGCGGTTGAACTTGCGGAAAGCGGTGTTCTCGAAAAATATGGCGTTAGCATGATAGGCGCCGACCTTGTAGCGATTAAAAAGGCCGAAGACAGAGAACTTTTTTCCAAAGCTATGAAAAAAATCGGCATCGACCTGCCAAAAGGCGGTTTTGCCTATTCGCGCGATGAAGCATGGAAAATTCTCGACGAGGTCGGATTTCCCGCAATTATCCGACCTTCGTTTACTCTCGGCGGATCAGGAAGCGGAATTGCTTACAACAGGGAAGAATTCGAGTTCCAGGCTTCTAATGGACTGGAGCAAAGCCCGATAACAGAGGTGTTAATTGAGGAATCGCTTATCGGGTGGAAAGAATTTGAGCTTGAGGTCATGCGCGATCTCAATGACAACGTGGTTATTATTTGCAGCATCGAAAACTTTGACCCCATGGGCGTCCATACAGGTGATTCAATTACTGTGGCTCCTGTTCAGACACTGACAGACCGTGAATACCAGAGAATGAGGGATTATGCGATCGATGTCATCCGTGAGATAGGTGTGGAAACGGGAGGTTCTAATATCCAGTTTGCCCAGAATCCCGAGGACGGCCGTATTGTTATCATCGAGATGAATCCGCGTGTTTCACGAAGTTCTGCTCTTGCTTCCAAGGCGACCGGATTCCCCATAGCAAAAATTGCGGCAAAACTTGCGATCGGATATACGCTCGATGAGATAGCAAATGATATTACCCGTAAAACTAAAGCGTGTTTTGAGCCGACCATAGACTATTGCGTGGTAAAAATACCACGGTGGGCTTTTGAAAAATTCCCCGGTGCCGATTCACGCCTTGGCACACAGATGAAAAGTGTTGGCGAGGTCATGGCGATAGGACGCACTTTTAAAGAAGCTTTCCAGAAGGGTATTCAGGGGCTTGAAATCGACCGCCATGGATTCGGCGCCGATGGTGTTGACGATGACTGGGAAATGGAAGACTGGCTTTCTTATGTTAAAACTCCCTATGCGGACAGAATTTTCGCAATCCGTAAGGCGTTTCTTGCCGGCCATACAGTGGAAGAACTTTACAAGGTGACAAAGATTGACAGGTGGTTTCTATCCAACCTGTTAGAACTTGTTGATATGGAAAGAACGCTTAAAAAAATATCCCCCACCGCAGTAGACCGGGATATAATATACAGAGCAAAGGAAATGGGATTTTCAGACCGCCAGCTCGCATGGCTATGGAACACGACAGAGGAAGAGGTTGAA
>JABHYP010000222.1 GCA_018656855.1 Candidatus Latescibacterota bacterium
CTTCGCGTCTTCCTATGGCGTTTGTGTCGGTGACATTGTTAAGATCTTCAATGTTCTTCAGTTCGTTGAAGAGGAAAAGTTTCGCCTGTTCGAGTTCTTCAATATCGGTTCCAAGCAGGCTTATTGACACTGGCATACCCCAGCGGCTTCTCGCGCCTATCGTATATTTTTGAGCTTCGGTAACCCTGCCGATTTTCTCTCGTACCCTGTTGGCGATTGTGAAGCTAGGGATGGGACTGTCCTCCATCTCTCTGAGCATGACACTTACCCGACCGGAATGGCCGCCGCGTTCCTGTCCGTTGAATGCACTACCGAGAATAGCGATTGTAGCAGTAACAAACGGCCTGTCCTGATTATGTTCCTCGACGAGTTCGTTGTTGGCTTCCCATACAGCTTTGCTGAACCGGTCGAGGTAGTCTATGGTTTTTTTCTCACCTGTACCGGGAGTGAAGGCAATATTGATATCGAAGGAATCGAACGGTATCTGCGGGAAGAAGGTTGTTTTGATAAGCCCTCCCTGCATGAGGCCGACAGTTATCATGATGATCGAGACGGGTGTTGCGAGCACCGCCCATTTCCAATTGATAATAATTTTAAGGAGATTGCCATAAACTTTATAACGCAGGAAATGTATCGCCTTGTTAATGTAAAATCGGGCATGTATGTAACCGGTTTTCTCCGTTCTTCTCCTGAGAACGCGCGAATTGCCGACATGAGCGGGAAGGATGAAAAACGCCTCAAAAAGCGAGAAAAACAGGGCAACCACGACAACAAAAGCCATCTCGTACATCATTTCCATTCTGCCCTTGACAAAAAAGAGAGGCAGGAAGGCGACAATGGTAGTTGTAACCGATGTCACGACTGCCGGAAGAACTTCCATGGTACCGTCGATAGCGGCACGTTTAGGAGATTTTCCGCCTTCAAAATGGGTATAGATGTTTTCGGCAATAACTATACCGTCATCGACAAGGATGCCGATAACAAGTATCATACCGAAAATAGACATCAGATTGATTGTAATTCCCGAAATGGCAGCTACTACGAACATAGCGAGGAAAGAGGCCGGAATGCCCCATGCCACCCAGAACGACAGGCGGATACTCAGGAACAGTCCCAGCGTGAGAAGCACAAGTAAAAGCCCGAACATACCGTTGTTGAACAGAAGGTTGAGTCGCTGATAAAGAATTGTCAGGAAATCGATGCTGATATAAAGTTTGACATTTTCGTGGGCGGTATTAAAATTATCGATATAATCATTGAGAAATCCTGATATTTTTTCAAGGTCTTCCTCAGGGAGCTTACTGACCGAGATAAATATTGTTTTCTCGCCGTCACGCCAAGCGCCGCTCGATGACATTTCCGAAAATTTCATCTTCACGGTGCCGATATCGCGGATGCGTATCAAGCTGCCATCGGTATTTGCTCTTAGGATAATATCGCCGATAATATCCGGATCGACCGATCTCGCCCGCGAGCGTATAAGAATCTCTTCATCATCGGATTTGATCATCCCTGCGGATATGTCACGGTTGTTCAGGGATATTGAGCGTGAAATCTCATCGAAAGTGAGGTTGTAGCGTAAAAGCTCGTCTTCCCTTATTTCGACTGAGAGTTCCAGAGGCGGATAACCGCTAATGCTGATCTGGGAAATTTCACCGGATCGCAGGCAGTCGTCTTCGATATCCTGTGCCATTTTTTTTAAAGTCTGGAGATCTACATCTCCGGCAAGGTTCATACGCATTGCGGGAGTTGTTGAGCGACGTTTATAAATTACCGGCTTTTCTGCCCCGGCGGGGAATGAACTGATAGCATCAACAGCGTTTTTCACTTCCTGGAGGGTCTCGTCTAAATCGTATTCGCCCGTTGTCTCAATATCGATACGGGCAGAGTTTTCCGATGAGGATGACGAAAATTCCTTGATACCGACAAGCCCGCGTATCGCTTGCTCCACACGGGTCGTAATACCCTCGTCCATCTCTTTCGGCGAAGCGCCCTGATAGGAAATGCTGATGGAAAGGTTCCGTGATTCACGCTCGGGGAAGAATGATTTCTTCATATTATTATAAGCAAAAACGCCTGCAAGAAGAAGTACGACAATGACAAGATTCGCGTAAAAAGGATATTTTACAAATGTAGATATTATTTTTTTCATGTCTTCTAACTATTTATCGCTGTCTTAAATTACAGTCAGCACGTTTATTATGACAGGTGGATTACCTGTCTACAGAGACTTTTGTGTTTTCCATCGCATTTGTTAGCGGTTCGGTAACAACGACAGCGCCTTCCGAAAGGCCAGAGAAGAGCAGCGTCGTCTCATGTAACTTATGTATTTTGATCTTATGTTTTGTCAATTTTCCATCCTCAACAGTGAAAACTTCATCGAAATTAAACACTGCCTTTCTTGGGATTTCCATGACATTATTAATCGCTTTACCAGGGAACACAGCTCTCAGATACTGTCCCTCATAGAGTGGTTTGTCACGTGAAGGAGCGAAACGAACAAATACGCTTAACGTCTGGGTATTGGCCTCAACATAACTGGATTTTCTCATAACTTTGCCAGTCCAGCCGACAGCGCCGTTTTCATCGATGATATCAACAATGTCACCAATTTCTATCCATTTCGTTTCGGAAACCTTAACCGTCGCCTCGAGTTCGAATCTGTCGGTGCGGATAACGCGGGCAAGAGTGGCGCCGGTGTTGGCTATAGCACCCACTTCTATAAGCACATCCTTGAAACTTCCATCGAAGGGCGCATGGATAATATGCTTGCTTAATGTAATCTCATCGCTTTTAATCGAGTAATAGTCGGTAAGTATATTTCTGCTTGCGACAAAGATCTTTTCCTGCTCGGAAGCGGTATTGGGAAGTTCCGGCAGGGAATTGTCGAGTTCAACCGCCTGAAAAAAACTCATCCAGCGTTTGTAGCTGTCTGGGAAATCGACTTTAAGGTCGGGCATGATACCGGCGATTTTCTGCAGGAACGCACTTTTCCTCGACCGCAGGCTGTTAACAGCGTTGCCATCGAAAATACGGATCAGAACATCGTTTATCCTGAAATCCTGCCCTTTTTTAAACGGGATATCGCCGAGGAGAATTTTTCCTCGGATTTCCGAACTTATGACCACTTCCTCAGTTGAAACAACCCGACCGTCGGCAACAACCGGCGATTGTAAGGTATCGTATGATACTTTCTCGGCAACAACCGACCGTACTGGGATTCTTGGCGGACGCCTTTCCGGCTCTTTTTTCAA
>JABHYP010000012.1 GCA_018656855.1 Candidatus Latescibacterota bacterium
CAAGCATTTATCGGGGTTTTTGAAGAACCGGCCCGTGCTATCTGGCGAAACGTCCTGGTGTTAGCCATCGGTTTTTTGCCGCTGTTGTTTTCTGCACTGGTGCCCTATGTGACGGTGGGCATATTTTTCTTCATTATCATGCTGGTCAGCGGAATCGCCAGCCTGCTCCTGCTTCCATCCATGATATACCTGCTCCGTAACTGGCTACCCGGGGTTAGAGAATACGTGGGGGGGGATGACCGAATGACCCAAGGTGACATATACTAATCATTGAGTATTAGTCCTCACTGAGCATTCTTATTCATAATCATAATCGATGTCGGTTACAATTGGTGATATGAGCAATAGAACCAATGATTAAGATTATGAATAAGATTAAGATTACGAAAAAAAATAAATAATTGCCTTATACAGAGTAATCTGTAAGTGGTGTTTGTTCTGAATGAAAAAACTGATGAATAGATTGATCATTTTTGTAAGCTGTCTAATGCTGTCGGGTTTACTGTCAGAAACCCTCCAGGCGGAGTCCGCTGAAGAGATTATGAAAAAATCCAGCCAGGTCACACACTATGCCGGGGAAGATCGCAAATCCCGAATGGCCATGCTGGTTTTTCACCCCACCGCCAAAAAACCAGCCAAAAAGATTTTTATCTTGTTGCGCAAAAATATTGAAGACAGCGGTCGACAAAAATTCTTCCTTTACTTTACCTATCCCAAAGAGGTCAACAAGGCGTCGTTTCTGGTGCACAAGTATATTATTGAGGATGATCTGCGCCGGTTATATTTGCCAGCCAGTAAAGAAATTCTTAAGATATCCGGACATCAGAAGCAGTGCGCTTTTATGGGATCTGACTTTTCCTCAGAGGATATCACCGGCCGGCATTTTGCAAAAGATCGGCATCAGTTATTGAGGGAGGAAGTACTCGAGGTAAAATCTAAGAAAGGGACGCTTCAATATTCGACCTTCGTCATAGAAAGCCACCCCATTGTGAAAGAAGACAAAACCCTCAAAACGCGCACCTGGGTGGATAGAAAATCTTACCTGCCTATCCGAGAAGAATTTACCAACCATGAAGGCGAACTCTACAAAACCTATGAGGCCATCGATATTCGATCTATCGATGGATATCCGACGGTAACTAAACATCGGATGACCTCCCATTTGGAAGGGACACACACCCTTCTCTTCCTCGACTTAAAAAATACCCGTTACAACATGGGGATGGCCGAAGATATATTTGTAGAAAAATCGTTGGTCGAAACTCCGCCAGTCATATATCTCAAAAAACTTTAATATCCGCACATTTATGATCCGCTCCTTTTTACTGCTCATTATACTATGCTTTTTTATGGCCGTTGCTCCCATGGCTGTGGCAAAGGATGAATACGATGTTGTCTTTGAGGATGACGATGAAGAGGAGGAAGCCGCACCGACCTATAAATATCTGGACAAGCGGGAGCAGATTTCGCCAGAAGCGTTCAGAAAAATCCAGGAATCTAGGAGTGCTGTTTTATTGGATGTCCGCGGCAAGGCTGAGATGAAATTTGGCGTCATTAGAGACTCAATTAATATTCCTATCTATGTGCTGGACAAAGAGTACACCAAACTTCCCCGGGACAAGCAGATCATTGTCTTTTGCGACACAGCCATGCGGGCAGTGTTTGGATATGATATGCTGATAGCCAAGGGATTTACAAAATTAAAACTGCTCAATCATCCGGTCCGGTTTTCCAAGGACGGGTCCTACAAAATCATTGAATTTGAGAAAAAAGACAGGTGACCGTTCGGTTATTCCTTACAATTACCACTAGGCTGAATAGAGTCATTCCCGATCATAATTTACTGTAGAAAATATCTTGCCAGATCCAAACTTGATCAAGTAGTTTTCACTTAGTTCAGAATTCTTTGTTGTTGGGGTTCGTGGTTTGTAGAATCGATCACGATTGGTATTCTAATATTATACGAATGGAGATGTAATGGCGGATTTAAAAGGGACAAAAACAGAAAAAAACCTGCAGGCGGCTTTTGCCGGAGAATCTCAGGCCAGAAATAAATACACCTATTTTGCCAAAGTTGCCCGTAGCGAGGGATATCAATATATCGGCGCGATTTTCGAAGAGACGGCTATGAACGAAATGCA
>JABHYP010000223.1 GCA_018656855.1 Candidatus Latescibacterota bacterium
CCTTCCGGCGACTGTTTTTCGTTCTTCCAGAAGTCAAGCATTTCCTTCACCCATTCACTGCTGCCCCTGTAATTCTTCGAATAGTCGTCTCCCCAAATATGGGTGACTCGCATATTTAAATAATTGTAATCGCGGAAAATGTTGTTAATGACCCGGATATAGTGACCGTAAAACGAAAACGGTCCCGTACCGACCCACCCGACACTGAGAACTTTCTGATTTTTTGGAAACTTTTCCTGTGCCATGTATAAGCTCCGTGCAAAAGGTGAAAATATTTCGTTTAAGTATAAATTATTAAAGTAAGGTTTAAATATTGCAGCATGAACTACTGAAATCAAAATAAAAAAATAATTGATAATTATCTGGTTCTGCCAAAGTACGTATGCAATTGTATTATTTAGCTATTCAATATATTTTCGATTAAACACTTGCTGAAACCACAATTCCATAGTCATTGCCCTGCCAATTTGTTCTGAGTAGTTTTTATCGCCGTTTGAATGTGGAATTAAATATTTTTCAAGGATGTTTTCTCTAACATAGTCCGGATATATTGCACCGGATGGTTCAAGTATTTTTTTCATAAAATTTAAGGCTGCGGGCGAATTGATCCATTCTCGGTTTTTCAGCATTTTTCTTCTTTTTTGGAGACCAATCCTTACAGAAAATCGTTCAATTTCTTTGAAAGTTTTTGTTAAAGGTGTAATTTTTTTTGAAATTGGGAAGCCAGTTTTCTCCCATGGGATTTTACTATACATTTCTGGGAAAGTATAAAGCAAGGATTGGTTGTAAATCTTGGTGTTAATCCTGTATTCATCCGGCAAAGAAAATGTAAACTCAACAATATCATTGTCTAACAAAGGATTTCTATGTTCGATTCCTTCCGACACAGCAATACATCCCCGATTTGTGAACATTCGTATTCTATTATTTATAAAATATGGATCTATATGATCAACATCATAGAAACTGTCGTCCGTATCGTCATGTTTGATATAACTTCCGAATATTAAAGATGCCGAAGATTTTGAAATTCTCTTATTGAGTTGTTTATTTTTCAGTTTTTTTAAAAAATACCCTCCCCCTACCCGGGTACCATAAAGACTTATATTACATAATTCAATTATTTTATTATGAGTTATACAGCCCTGCATGTGCATAAAATGCAACATACCGTCACTTCTCCAAATACCTCTAAACCTATTATCAAGCCAATTGTTTTCGTTCAGTTCAATAAACAAATGAGGCGATTTTTTGATTTGAGCAACCATACTTGCGATTTCCGCATCAAGACTATCTTTAGCTCCGAAAGTGTAAGTAAAAACGTTTGAAGCATCATCGATTGAAGATAAAATAGCTCTTGAATCAAGACCACCGCTCAGTGAAACACCGATCTTTTTAGAAGGGTGAATCCTTTTATTAACAGACTTTTTTATTAATTTTCCAAGAGTAACACTTGCATCATCAAACTCAATTTTTTCTGGTTTGATTTCGCTCCAGTTCCAGTATCTGGATTTTTTTAATATTCTTCCTTTGTTAATATCATAAGTAAGAACAGCGGAAGCAAAGAGCATCTCTACATTTTTTAACCATGTAAGGTTACCTATCATATGTCCGACATCCATAAAGCAATTTACCGCCTCAGGATTAATCTCCGGCCTGAAAGGCTCCAGAGGTAAAAAACCTTTAACTTCCGAAGACCAAAAAAATAAACCGTTACGATGATAAAAATAAAGAGGTTTTAATCCGTAACGATCAGAAATTAGATTTATTTGCAATTCAGTCTTATCATATATGACAGCAGAAAAATATCCGTCAATTTTACCAAGCACTTTTTCAAGAATATTATTTGAATATGAAATCAGAAGTATTTCAGCAAAAGAATCGGTTGTGAAATCGAAAATACTTTTTATTTCTTCTGTATTATAAATTTCTCCTTCGACCCAGCAGAAGACATTACCCAGCTTTATTGGCGAAGTCTTTTCACCAATGAAATTTAAGTGTGTCCTGGTTGCAATTATATTTTCATCCTGGAACAGAATGTCATCTTTGCAGCGCTCCTGAACGTCTTTCATCGAAGCTCTGGCACGAAGAATTTGTTTTGCAGTTATAACATTGTTTTTATTTGTTACACCGATAAGTCCGGGCAATGTTTTTCCTTTGTTATTTGAAAAACAAAAAATTCATAAATTAATTTCTTTGTGTCCTGGCGGCTTTGCGATAACAAAAATATTTATGAATTAATCGAATTGCATAGTATTTTACAATTTGAAAGTAATCCAAAATTTTTATATCCATTATACATTCAAGAACATAATAGAAACAAAACGCTTTTTGCAATACATATTTAACTTCAGGACTGTCTGGTAAAAAAAATGACTTCACTCGAACGTATGGCGATAGCCATGCATAAAGGCATATCCGACCGTGTTCCGGTGATGTGCCAGCTTTCCATAGGACATTACCTTCTTAACACCGGCATTTCTCCCGCCCGGTTGTGGCATAGTTCAGATGGTTTTGCCGAAGCTCTGTTGATGCTCTGTGAACGCTACCGTTTCGACGGCATCCTTATCAACCTACCCGGGCATCCGGAAAACTGGCAGGCTGAAATGATCCGTATCGAGAAAAAACCTGATGCGGAGGTTGTCCACTGGAAGGACGGCTCATATACTGTTTGTCCGTTTGATGACAACGTAAGCAATTACCGGCAACATCCGGTTACAGGGAAATATGTCAGGGACAACGAGCTTCGCCTTACCATCGAGGAAGTTGATGTTGATACTTTATTGTACGAAAATCCGCACACCTGCGGCGGGCTTAAATATCCACACTTCTACTATGACATCGAAAGAGGGACTCGTGATGCCACTAAGCCCGACGAATGGTTCCCGGAATACGAGTTCAGAACAATCGAGCTAGTAAAGAAAGCAACAAAGGGCGAAGTGAGCGTTCACGGTGAATTCTTTAGTCCGTTCACCCAGCTTATGGAGCTTTTGGGCTACGAAAACGCCCTGGTTGCCCTCATCACTCACCCGGATAAATGCAGGGCTATCCTTGAGCGTTACAGCACAGGATGCATCTATTACGTCCGACAACTCGCCCGTCATGGTGTCGATGCTATTCTTAACAGCTCCGCATTTGCAGGCGCCGGATTTATATCGCCGAAGATGTACGAGGAGTTCGTACTGCCGTTTGAAAAGAAAGTATGGGATAGTGTCAGGGCGGATTTTCCCGGTATTCCCTGTTACACTCATACATGCGGAGCGATCGGAGACCGGCTCGATCTCATGGAAGCGACCGGCCTGGACGGTATAGACACTTTCGATCCGCCGCCGCTGGGAACGGTAGAATTGAACGAAGCA
>JABHYP010000224.1 GCA_018656855.1 Candidatus Latescibacterota bacterium
ACGGCAGTGATTACAGTTCAGAACAAGTAGTGAGCCATGATGCGGGAGTTCGTCTCTCATCGCACCAATCCAGGTGTCGGTACTTGTAACACCAGGCAGGGCATGTTTCAACGCCCGGTTGCGCACGGCAAAACCTTCCACTGTCACGAACAAACAATCTTCCAGTAACATGCTGTATTCACCTGTAAATCTGGCTTTCCCCCGATTTTTCGCACGGATAATGATAGGTGATTCTTTGCTCCCTTTGAGATGAATGTGCAGCGGGGAGTTCTCAAAATAATAGTCGCCGTCAGCAACCTCAATAATTGAACCTGACATGGCATTGGAAACAGCGTCCCTGAACTGTTTTTCTGTTTCTACTTCTATGATATACGGTTTATATGTGTTGTCACATCCCAGACAAAACGCCATCCAAACAATCAAATTAGCACAAAAAAATCGGCGAATAAAAATATGCTGTTTAAGCATCAGTTATACTCATTTTAAATTGTAATTTCCCGCATATTATTTGCAAATTTAATATACGGCAATAAACATGAACGATTAGACAAATTGCGCTAAAATATATATGTTAGTCGATATTCCACAAATCAAAATCATTGTTGATAATATTTTGACTAAATCTACATTTATAACGGATAATAGGCTTGTTGAATATTTTACACAAGTATTTACGATCTTTAACTTAAGGGTACAACCTTAGAAAGCATTCGTATGGTGTTAAGCCATGAGGATAGTTCTACTACTGAGAGGTACGCTTCAATCAACTGTTTCAATGTAAAAAGAGGTATTAAGTCTAATTCCAAATGCTGGAAACTTCGACAAAGAAAAAGCTCCGAAAAATGCTTAAGCGAAGTTTATTAAATGCGAATTCTGACACAAATTGACACATCCTAATAAATGCCCGTTTGCTTTTTGTGTCAGTGTTTTTTCTAACTTCTTGATTTTACTGGTCGGGGTGAGAGGATTTGAACCTCCGGCCTCATGCTCCCAAAGCACGCGCGCTAGCCGGGCTGCGCCACACCCCGATTTGCAAACAAGAATATACTGAATAAGCTTATACATAGTCAAGGTGAATTGAATTTGCTTACTGTTTTTTTATTTTACGGGCCATTAAGTCCCGCTTTTTTCTCCCTCCTTACCCATCGGTTCAAGGATAGCGATTGTCGCCCCCCATGAAGAAGCATCAGGCGCAGTTCTAAAATCCCTGATAAAGTTGCATTTTTTCAGGTGTGATTGTACAATCTGCCTGAGAACTCCATGTCCCTTTCCGTGAATAATACGCACATAAAGAACGCCCTGTATCCGGCACTGGAGAAGAAATTCGGACAGGGCGGATTTTACATCTCCGGGCTTGAACATGTGAAGGTCGAGGGTGCCGTCAACCGGGTAGTCAAACAGTTCACTTTCCATAAATTCCCACTAAAAAAATAAAACTGTTAATAGTTCATAGACAAAAAACTCACAGGTTAAACGAAAAAATCCTTCCGGCATGCTTTTATACAGGAAGGATTTTTTAGATTATCCATTAAAGCTATAGGCTGTTTCAGTATGTATCAAATTTCCAGACATACCGCCCACTCAATATTGTCTATTGCGTTGATTTCATCCAGTATTTTCTTGTCAACGGCATCATCGGTATTGAGCACAACAATCGCTTCACCGGCCGGACTTTTTCGAGACCAGGTCATGTGGGCGATGTTGATACCCTTTTTTCCGAGAACAGTCCCTATATTGCCGATTATTCCCGGACGGTCCTTATTACCGCAAATAAGCATGTGTCCTTCAGGGACAAAATCAAGTTCGAATCCCTGAAAATTCACCACGCGCGGGCTGTGTTTGCCGAAAATTGTTCCGAGAATGGATAAATC
Source organism: Candidatus Latescibacterota bacterium (assembly GCA_018656855.1). GTDB lineage: Bacteria > Latescibacterota > Latescibacteria > Latescibacterales > Latescibacteraceae > JABHYP01. The sequence goes on from JABHYP010000224.1 coordinate 1,872, forward strand.
CCCGCTATCTGTATTGGTTGTGACCTTAATACAGTTTTTAAAGTTCTTCTCTTCCGACGATTTTATTTCATTGACCTTTATGCCGAGTTTTTCAGCGGTAATAAGAGCATTGATCAGATTGATACCCTCGGCGTAGCCTCTTGTAAAGAGTCCTTCGAGAGCTGATGAGGTTATCGGCCAGGTATCGAATCTGTGCAAGTCGCCGCCGTAATAGGTAATTTCAAAGCTGGTTAGCTGCCCTTTTCCAAGCTGCCCGAGCATGGCGCCCATATTCCTGCAGAGATTCATGAAAGGTTTAACCTCTTCAAACATCTCAGACGCCATCGAAGGCATATTGACAGCATTTCTCACCTCGCCGTGCAGAAGAAAATCGCGTATTTGCTCTGCAACCATGGCGGCGACAATATCCTGTGCCTCAGCTGTCGATGCTCCGAGATGAGGTGTACAGATAACACGTTCATCCATTACTATCGAGCTTTCCCCCGGCGGTTCATTTTCATACACATCGAGCGCCGCACCTGCCACTTTACCAGAATCGATCGCTTTAAGAAGGTCTTTCTCATTGATAATACCGCCGCGGGCGCAATTGATGATACGAACGCCATCCTTGCATTTATCTAACGTTTCAGCGTTGATCATGTGATGCGTTTTATCGCTGAGGAGAGTGTGCACAGTAATATAATCCGATTCAGCCCAGACTTCGTCAAGAGTAGTGAGTTTTATGCCGTGCCTCTGCGCAATTTCTTTCGATATAAAGGGATCGATTCCGAGCACCTTCATCTTGAACGCCGCAGCGCGATCCGCCATAACCTGGCCAACATTCCCAAGCCCGATGATTCCAAGAGTCTTGCCTCTCAGCTCAACTCCCATTAATTTCTTACGGTCCCACAACCCTTCCTTTATCGAATGGTCGCCCTGTGAGATATTACGTGAAAGAGCCATCATCAAGCTGAACGCATGTTCTGCGGTCGACACTGTATTTCCACCCGGAGTATTCAATACCACGATTCCGGCATCGGTTGCTTTTGCAACATCGATATTGTCTATACCGCTGCCGGCTCTGCCGATTACTTTCAGTTTTTTTGCTTCAGCAATAACATCTTCCAAGACTTTTGTAGCGCTCCGCACCACGAGTGCGTCATAATCTCCAATTATGGCTTTGAGTTCATCGGGGCTCAGTTTTGTTTTAAAATCCACCTCGATTTCGGGAACAGCCTCCAGAATGTCAATACATTCCTGCGCAACATTATCACTTATTAGAACTCTGTACATTAAAACAAGTCTCCTGTATTATGGCACACGGCTCAATCTAAGATAGTGAATAACAGAAGCTTTATGCCAAACATTTTTTCATTATTAGTCTCTATGCAATTATCTATCTGCCAGAACTTCCTGGGCGGCTTTTACGGAATCTCCTGAATTGAACGAGAATCCGACTTCCTTTAAAGAGAGTTCAAGGCCCGAAAGAGCGGACAGAACATCATACTCATCAAGGTATCCGATATGAGAGATACGAATTATTTTCCCTTTCAGATGAGCCTGACCGCCCGCAGGGAATATCCCGTTTTTCTTTAAGGTTTTCACCAGTAAACCGCCGTCAATCCCTTCCGGGATGCTGATTGCGGAAAGCACATTCGATGGATTAGTGGGAAACAGGTCAAGTCCAAGCGCCCTGACTCCCGCTCTCATCGCCTGTGCCGCAAGAGCATGCCGTGCCCAGAGATTTTCAAGGCCCTCACCAAGAATTATATCCAAGGATTCATTTAAACCCACAAGCAGTGTAATCGGAGGTGTAAATGGATTCTGGTTCATTTCAATCGATTTTTTATACTTCATGATATCCCAGTAATACTTTGGAAGATCAGAGCGTTCTATCCTCTTCCACGAATCCTTCGAAACTGAAATGAATCCGAGCCCCGGCGGGAGCATAATAGTTTTCTGTGAACCGGAAACAACGATATCAATTCCCCATTCGTCCGGTCTCAATTCATGTGCGCCGATACCCGAAACAGCATCGGTAACCAGCGCCGCATCATAATCGCGCATCACCTCACCGATAGCTTTCAGGTCGGTTAACACGCCTGTGGAAGTTTCGGAATGGGTGGTAAAAACCGCTTTCACACCGGGATTGGCATCCAGCGCATTCTTTATCTCTTCCGGGTCAACCGCTCGTCCCCATTCCACATCGACCTGAACGGTTTCTATACCGTATGCCCTGCATATCTCATCCCAGCGCTCACCGAACTTTCCGCCGCGGACTGTCACCGCCTTATCACCTCTGGCTAAAACATTCACCACTGCGGTTTCCATCGCACCGGTACCGGAGGAGGCCAAGGTAAATACATCACCGTCGGTCATGAAAAACTTCTTGAGCTTCTCGTTAATCTTGGCAAAAAGATTCTCATATTCAGGCGTCCTGTGGTGAAAAACCGGTTCAGCCATCTTTAGAAGCACTTTTTCAGGTACCATAACCGGCCCGGGCGTAAATAAACGTGTTTTCATGGCAAAAATTGCCTTTCTATTCGTTTCAGGTTATTTTAAGAGTTCTGTTAATCCAAGACCATAAAGTTTCAAGCCCGGTACCAGTAAGCGCAGAAAACATCACAATATTCTCCGCACCGTACTCCTTCTCATACATTTTCATTTTCTTCACTTTCTCGTTTGAGGATAGTTTGTCTGACTTGGTAAACACGTAAAGAACACTTCCGCCCCACATTTCCAGCCATCTTAACATGTCATAATCGCCTGAAACAGGTCCATGGCGAGAATCAATAAGCTGGATTACTCCTCTGAGTTCACGTCTTTCATTCAGAAATGTATTAACGAGTTCACTGAATTTTTTTTTATCCGATTTCGATATCTTAGCATAACCATATCCTGGTAAGTCGACAAGATAGAAAGTGCCATCTACAATAAAATAATTTATTGACTGAGTCTTTCCCGGTGTTCGCGATATTTTAGCAAGATTGCGCTGGTTGGCAAGGCAGTTTATAATTGATGACTTTCCTACGTTGGAACGGCCGGACATACATATTTCCGGAAGACCGGTTGAAGGAATGTCTTTCAGTGAATATACCGCCTTAAAGAAAGTTATTTCAGGTATTCTCGCCATCCCGCTCTTTACCTATTTCAAATTTCAGATTCCAAATTTCAGATTTCAAATTTATCCGTTGTTAGATATTATTTTTCATAACTGAGCATTGAGAATTCATTATTCCCCTTCTGCCCTATCCCGTATCTTATTTCATCAAAGCGTGGTTAAGCACATCTTTGATCGTCTTTGCAAGCACAAAATCAAGGCTTTGCTTTATTTCATCGGGTAGTTCACTAAGATACGGCTCGTTTTCCCTCGGAATTATCACACTTTTAATTCCGCTCTGTTTCGCCGCAAGAACTTTTGCCTTCAGTCCGCCGATGGGAAGCACATTACCTCTTAACGTAATTTCACCGGTCATGGCAACAGTGCGGGACACACGTTTTCCGCTGA
>JABHYP010000225.1 GCA_018656855.1 Candidatus Latescibacterota bacterium
GAACAGCCCGGGCACCAGAACTTTGGTGCCGTCGAACATCGTCCAGGGTTTCCAGTCTTTGTTCTCGAAACCGAACATGTTCTTTGTGCCGAACAGCCCGATACAGTCGATGTACATCTTTTCCCGCAGGCCGTTTTCTATCTCGCCGAGCATCTGGTACGGCTCATTGACCTTCACCCGGTCACCGGGGAATCCAAGCCCGAGCTTTTTTCTCAAACGTGATACCACGCTAGCCGAAATCCCGGTAACCATAGTAGACCCAAAGTCCACGGGGACCCTGTCGGGTTGTTTATGGTTGAGCGCAGCACGGACACGTTCTCTCGGTGTCATTCAAATTCCTCCTGTCATCGATAGTCATTTATTCTTACACAAATTAGGTTTATTTTCAGGTGTTTGCAACTATAAAATCAAAGCCATAAATATCAAAAAAAATTTGACAGGATAACAGGATTAACTTGATTTTTTTATGGATTATAGTATTATAATTCTTAATTCCGGTAAAATTTACGGCTCACTCCAATAATTCGTACCTGAACTATTCAACATAAAATAATGAAGAGACATACAATAGGGAACTTATCGAGTATAAAATTGTATAACAACTAATCCGGTTAATTCTTAAATTATTTATAGGAAAAATTATACGCTTTTCGAGTTAGCTCAGTAACCTCTGCGGTGGAATTTATTATTTTTTATGTCTAAATATGGAGAAGTTGAATATGAGCGAAAGAATTTTTCTTGACGAAGTGTCCGATATTTTACGGATAAAACAGGATCGCAGGAGCTTCATGACCAGACTGCTGCTCGGCGCTGCCGGTACCGCTTTCGGTTCTCTCACATCTGTCAGCCCCCCGTATGCGGCGACTGTGGATTCCGGAAGAAGCGCCGTCTCGTTTGTTACCGGCTCCGACCGGCGTGAAATGGTTTACCAGGCGCTCAAACCTCTTGAAAAGAAGGTCAAAAAGGAAATCAAGGGGAAACAGGTTATCCTTAAGCCGAATTTAGTAGGAAACAACCAGCCGCTTTGTGCTACCCATGCCGATGCTCTCCGAGGCGTTCTGGATTTCCTGAAACCGATCTATAAACAGCAGGTATTGATTGGCGAATCCACCGGCAGGCGGTATGAAGGAAAGTCGGGTACTTTTACGCATTATGAACTATATAACTATTTAGATCTGGAAAGGGAGTACAATGTAAAACTTGTAGACCTTAACGCCAGGCCCCCTATAGTTCAATGGGTTTTAAGCAGTAACGGCCATCCTCTCGATGTTAGGATTATCGATTCGTTCCTCGACCCTAAAAACTATATCATTTCAGCCTGCCGCCTAAAAACCCATAACTGCATGGTTGTTACACTCTCCGCCAAGAATATGCTCATGGCCGCACCGATTAATGATGATATCCGTCACGAAAAAAAGGTTATGCACAGTCCGGGCATCAGGAATATGAATTTTAATTTCTTCCTCCTGTCACAGAAGATTAAACCGGCTCTCACTGTTCTTGACGGTCTCGAGGGTATGGAAGGAAACGGCCCGACAACGGGAACACCGGTGAATCACGGCGTGGCGCTTGCAAGCACCGATTTTGTCGCTGCGGACCGTATCGGCTGCCAGCTTATGGGCGTGGATTTCGGCGATGTGGGATATCTGACCTACTCAGCAAATGGAGGCATCGGACAGGGTGATTTGTCAAAAATCGATATTATAGGCCCTGACCCGGCAAATTATGTGAAGAAGTATAAAATGCACGAAAGGTTTGAGGGAATGCTCGAGTGGAAGGTTTGAACTGTGTCGCTTAATCATTATATACATACCTTGTTAATTTATATAAATTCAAGGTCTACATTTTTTAAAGAATATCGGGGGAAAAGACTTTTTTATTTCCCCCGATTTTTTTAATTTATGAAGAATAGTTAAAGATGTTTCTTCTCCTGTCATTTTGCATTATAATAAAAACTGGTATCTCCCCGATAATGGTTACTGTCAATATGTCTGACAGGATAATCAATTTATTTAAAGTTGATTATCAAAAAGAAACTAATTATTATTTCATATTGGTTCTTTTTATAAATAAAGCGATATATTAAGCTTTAATCAGGCACATTCATTGCGGGGCATAGCCGAAGCAATCCCCTCTCTTAGATTGCTTCGCTCACTCCGTTTACTCGCAATGACAGGATGGGTTTTAGCAATGACATATGGTAATTACGTTACGGTACTTATGAAACTATGTACTTAGCAACTTTGTGAGAGGAAAAATTCATATATTAACATGGAGGTACATGATGTTACGCAAAAGTTTCATGCTATTTGCATTACTGTGTTTCGCTGTTTCGACTGCTTCTTTTGCACAGAACCAGCTCGATCCTAAACCGCTTGATCTGGAAAACGATCCGGATATCGATATGTTCATGGGAAGCTGGCAGAACTCAATACCGTATAATACTCACGGCTCAATTACCGAAAGAGCTATTCTTTCCAGGTGCACCGGCGATCCACTATGGCCTACCCGAAAAGGAGCCGTTCTCACACATGCAAACCGTTTTTCCCGCGCTCACATGGACCCGTTTGCCGCAACAACGCCTACAACCCTGAAAGGCGAGCAGGAAGTTTTCTACTTTGTCTCCGGGAAGGGAATTATTAAAGCCGGGAATAAAACATCAGAAGTCCGCAACGGCATCTTTGTCCTTGTCCCCGAGGGGCTTGAATTCATCATAACCAGTACAAGCGATGAGATGTTAGTTATGTACCTGATCAATGAGCCGGTACCTCCGAATTTCAAACCGAACAATGAACTTGTAATAAAAGATGAAAAAGCAATGCCGTACAGAAAACAGGGGCACCTGACCGTTCACTGGAGCCATAACGGGAAGAATGTTTTTACGACAA
>JABHYP010000226.1 GCA_018656855.1 Candidatus Latescibacterota bacterium
TCTTGTGTTTTCACTGCTCGGGGCAGGTCTCATTACCATACCGCAATCTTTCGCACAATCCATTCATGTTCTTTTTATCGAACGGTGTCTTTACGGACTTGCAATTGGCGGAATTCTCCCTTCGATAAACTCCCTCGTAACCAATATAATATCAAGGGAGAAGCTCGGCAGCGCCTATGGAATTACGTCGTCAGTTACCTGTTTCGGGCTGGGAATGGGGCCGTTCATAGGAGCCGTAATTGCCGCTCGCTTCGGGCTTAGATGGCCTTTTGCCATAATGGGGGTTTCCGCATTGATTGTCGCTGTTTTAGTATATAGAATGGTTTACAACTATAACAATGTTTTGTCCTTTAGTAACAAGAACACATCCTGATTGTAGAGACATATTATAATCTGTCTCTACTTCCAAATAATTCATTTTCTTTCACAAATCAATGTTTTATATTCTACACATTGTAAGAGTAATTAAATAAGCGATTTCTCACCGTCCCGGACAAAATGCCGGCTTTTGAAATATTGTTAATAGCAGAGAACAAGAGGTATCAAAATGAATCTCAAGGAATTTGTTAATCCGCCGAAACGCTGCCGTCCTTCGCCCTTCTGGTCATGGAACGATGTGATTGAAGCCTCGGAAGTAGAAACCAAAATCCGTGAAATAAAACGGAAGGGATTCGGCGGTTTTTTTATACATTCGAGAACCGGACTGCGGACAGAATACCTTGGCGAACAATGGATGCAGGCCGTGCGCCGCGGTGTGGAAATAGCCCGTGAGCTTGAAATGGAATGCTGGCTCTATGATGAAGACAGATGGCCGAGCGGCTTTGCCGGAGGTAAAACAACAGAAAATAACGATGAAAACCTTGCTATGGCTCTTTCCTGGGTAGAGAATGCTTCTTCGCTTGATAAAGATACTCTCGAAAACGCCATCGCTTTCACAAAAAAGGATTCCGGCGGGGCAGTTCAGCTTCTTTCGGAAAAACCAAAAAACCTCACGGAAACCGGAGTATTTGTTGAGAAGCGTTTTGCAAGGGGTCATTTCTGGTTCAACGGGGAGAACTATTCCGACCTTCTCAATCCCGAAACCGTTAAGGCATTCATCGAAAACACCTATGAATGCTATACCAAACAGTTCGGACACGATTTCGGCGAATTCATGCCGGGAATATTTACCGATGAACCCAACGTGAACCGTAATATTAAATGGTTCGATGCCGATGAAAAAACAAAATATTCTTTCCCGTGGAGTCCCGGTTTTGTTGATTTCTTTGAAGAGCTTCACGGGTATTCTCCTCTCGATTGTCTTCACCATCTTCTGAACAACACTGATGAAGGAATTACTTTCAGACATGATTTCTGGCTGGCGGTTAACGAGCGTTTCCTCCAGTCCTACACAATTCCACTCTCGACATGGGGCCGCGAACATGATATTAAGCTTACCGGGCACTATCTTTACGAGGATGATTTCTTCAGCATGATCTCTTCTGGCGGAGCGGTCATGCCGCATTATGAGTACATGGATATACCCGGTATCGACCATCTGGGGCGGAATATTGATAATCCCTGGACTGTCAAACAGGTTACTAGTGTGGCGAACCAGCTTGGCAAAGAGCGTACCATCTGTGAAATCTTCGGCGCTGCCGGTCATTCCATGAGTTTCGAGGACATGAAATGGATAGCGGATTTCAACTTTGCCCTCGGAATCAGCTTCATCTGCCCGCATCTTGTTCAATACTCGATGAAAGGAGAGCGGAAAAGAGACTATCCGCCGACATTTTCTCATCACCAGCCTTACTGGGAACATTTACGCGTTATCAACGATTATCTTGCCCGCTGCTCATGGGCGGCAAGCATTGGAAATAGCGTGGCATCCGTTCTTGTTATGGCCCCGGAATGTTCCGCATACGGCATCTGCGATATAGGCGCTGAAAACGGCGGTGAGAATCTGAAATCACTCGAGGATTCATACCATGCGCTTATTGGAGAACTTCTCGCTGAGCATATCGCTTTTGACCTCGGGGACGAACGAATAGTCCGCCGCCACGGGAAGGCTGAAAATGCCGCGCTTGCTGTTGGGGAATCAAAGTACTCCGCTGTTATTCTGCCCTGTTCCCTCACCTGGCGTTCATCCACGCTTGACCTGCTCGAATCATTTGCCGGCATGGTTGTTGTTATCGGCGACGCTCCTGGAAAAGTTGACGGCAAACCGGACGACCGTATATCGGAGTTTCTTCAAAGAGAAAATGTGACCGTCATACCCGACAATCCTGCAAAGGCGGCGGAACTCATTTTACAGAAAACAGGTCGTGATGTATCCATAACCGAAAACGATGGATCACAGTCCCGCCAGGTTCTGGTTAATCCCCGTGTAGAAGCGGCGGCTCACATGCTTTTTCTCGCCAATACAGACCGTGAGGAAACAAAAGATGTCACTGTCACGGTGAACGCTCACGGCGGAGTTGTTGAACTTGATCCCCTGAGCGGACGTGCATTCCGCTATGCCTGCGAGATAGACGAAGGCAAGACTATAATTAAAACGACACTTTACCCATCGGGAAGCAGAATCTTTCTATTAGACCAGTCGCAGACATCCATTATCTCTGAACCATACTCTTTCACTGAAAAGCCGCTTGCTATCGAAGGTCCTTATGTATTTGAGCGGATGCATGACAACGTCCTCACACTCGACCGCTGTTCCCTTGAAATTGACAGAAAGAATGTTCTGAAAGACGCGCCGGTGTGGAAAGTTAGAAAGACATTATGGCAGAAAACCGGTATCGAAGAATTTCTGGGCTGCCAGCCCTGGGTAATCGAGAAAAAAAATGTGCGAACACGTGCAAATGAAACGGCTCTCACTTTTACTTTCCAGGTAAAGGATATTCCCGAAACAATTTCCCTTGCGATGGAAAGCGCCGACAGGTTCACGGTGAAAATCAACGGCACGAAAGTCGAGCCTGAATACGGGAAATGGCATATTGATAAGAGTTTCAATGTTATGAATCTCGACGGACATATCAAAGAGGGTGTTAACACCATAACCGCAGAGACCGACTTTCTCTGGGATACCGAAATTGAGAACATCTATCTTTTCGGCGATTTTGCGGTGGGATCGGAAGAAGAGGGATTCCCGGTAACAAAAGAACCTGAGACACTCGATACCGGAAGCTGGATCTCACAGGGATACCCGTTCTATTCAGGTTCGATGGTTTATAAAATAGAGTTTGATCTGCCCGAGCCCGAACTCAAGGAATCGGAAACGTATGAGATTGAGATTTCCGGAGCTAGCGGAAGCACTTTTTTTGTGACAGTCAATGAAACGGAAGTGGGATCGGCGCCTTTTCAGCCGTTCCGCGCGGACATCACAGGCACTCTCGTCAAGGGAACAAACACCATCGAGGCCGAGGTTATCAGCACTCTCCGGAACACTCTCGGCCCGCTTCATCACAAAGATGGCGACAACCTTAACCGAACAGGCCCGGAACAGTTCTGCGACGAAGCAAACTGGACAGACTCATATCAGTTCGTTGACTATGGTTTTGTTAATCCGCCGAAGCTGATAATGATTACAAGAAAAGACGAAATATCTTAACTGAAATAAATCTGCTGTCCGCGTTTCAAAATTCTTCAAACCATTTGAAAACCGCATCGTACAGGATTTCATGTCCTCCTTCAAAAAGCGTCAGCCGCGAAA
>JABHYP010000227.1 GCA_018656855.1 Candidatus Latescibacterota bacterium
ACCCTCGCTTCCGTATTCGACACATTTCGCATGAATCGTTTTCATGATTTTTTGAAGACGCTGGTTTACTTCTTCACGTGTCCAGCTCAGCCGCATGCTGTTCTGGGACATCTCGAGACCCGATACTGCAACGCCGCCGGCATTGGAAGCTTTACAGGGAGCATGGATAATCATGTTTTTGCGAAATATCTTGATAGCCTCAAGAGTGGTGGGCATATTCGATCCTTCTGATACAAGGTATATGCCGTTTTTTACCATATTCCGAGCGTCTTTACCATTAATTTCATTCTGGGTTGCACTTGGAAATGCAAGATCGGCCTTAGTATCCCATAGCGGGTTGTAATCCGATTCGTGTTCGATAGGAGTGTAGACGGCCTCAGTGAATTTTTCAGTATATTCTTTTATTCGTCCCCGGCGAACATTTTTAAGTTCCATAACATAGTCAAATTTTTCTCTGTCTATTCCTTTCTTATCATAAATAAAACCGCTGGAATCTGAAAGCGTAACGACTTTCCCGCCCAGTTCAATGATCTTTTCCGTAGTATATTGAGCGACATTTCCCGCACCTGATACCAGGCATGTTTTGCCTTCAAGAGTTTCGCTGCGGCTTTTTAACATTTCACAGGCGAAGTAAACATTACCGTAACCGGTAGCCTCGGGCCTGAGGCAGGAGCCGCCCCAGTTAATTCCTTTACCGGTTAAAATTCCCCTGAACTCGTTACGAATGCGCTTGCCCTGGCCGAACAAATAACCGATTTCGCGCTTTCCGACCCCGATGTCGCCCGCAGGCACATCAGTGTTCGGGCCAATATGTTTGGACAATTCGAGCATGAAACTCTGGCAAAAACTCATTACCTCATTATCGCTTTTTCCTTTAGGATCAAAGTCAGCGCCTCCCTTGCCGCCTCCCAGCGCCAGACCTGTAAGGGAATTCTTGAAAACCTGTGCAAAGCCGAGGAACTTAATAATACTGAGATTGACAGAGGGGTGGAATCGAAGGCCCCCTTTAATCGGGCCTATAGCGCTGTTAAACTGAACCCGGATACCCCGGTTTATCTGTACCTCTCCTCTGTCATCCACCCAGGGAACGCGGAAAATAATAACACGCTCCGGTTCTATAATTCGCTCCATTATCTTTGCTTTGCGGTACTGAGGATTGCTTTCATAAAAGTCCTTGATATTGAATATTAATTCTTCAACTGCCTGAAGGTATTCTTTCTGTGCCGGGTCTTTTTTAGTAATTTTTTCCAATATATAGTCCATGTACACACTCCAAAAATAGATTCCAAATTCAATATTTCAGATTCAAGATTCAAGATTCAAGATTTTGGATTAGACGGTTGTCCGTAATTTTTTCCTTTACCCTTTATTCTTCACCCTATAAACCAAAGACTATAAACTTTATCCCTTATCCCTTTATTTTTTATCAATATTATTCAGATCAAGTATTTCATTCAAGCTGCCGGTTCGGTATCCCTCCAGGTCGAGCGCTACATAGGTATATCCCAGCGATTTTAATTGACCTGTGACTTTTTCGCGTACCGATTTATCCATTAACAGATTTAAACCCTCTTCGTCAACCTCAATTCGGGCAATATCACCGTGGTTGCGAACACGATATTGATGGATTCCCAATTCCCTGAGGACTGCCTCGGCTTTTCCTGTTCTTGCCAGAAGCTCAGGAGTAATTTGGTGTCCATACGGAAACCGCGATGCAAGACAGGCGAATGACTGCATTTTCCACGTTGGAAGTCCAAGCTCTTTACTGACTGCCCGGATATCATCTTTTGAAAAGCCGTGTTCTTTCAAAGGGCTTTTGATATTCAGTTCTTTAAGCGCCCGTTTTCCGGGACGAAAATCGCTATCATCGTCAGTATTCGAACCGTCCATGAGCACATTAATGCCTTCTTCCTCTGCTTTTTTTAACATCATCGAAAAAAGCGCTTTCTTACAATGATAGCAGCGATCTGTAGGGTTAGCACAAAACCGGGGAATATTTGTAACCGTTTGAGGTATCTCAAGAAGCCGTATGCCAATTAATTTTGCCAGTTTCCGGGTTTGAATAATGCTCTCAGGAGGATAAGCCTCAGAATCAACAGTTATCGCCAACGCTTTCTCCCCCAAGGCATTGTATGTCGCTTTTGCAAGAAATGTGCTGTCTACACCTCCGGAAAATGCCACTGCTGCTGCGCCATAGTTTTTAATTGAAATTTTAAGATTATTAAATTTTTTTTTCAAAATTATATTCATGGGTTATCCTATCAATAATACTACTAATATTGTGACAATATTTTATTTATTATTACATTTCGTCTAAAAAGTGTCTTGACAAAATATGTAAAAATAAATACATTTGTATATGCTTTTGAAAATTATTTATTAAAAGTTTTGACGATTTATTTGAAATTGCGATAATTTTCCTTCGCATAAGTAAAATTATCAAGCTAAGATTCTCTGCTAAAAGTGTGTAATCATCTATGCTTTAAACACATATAAGCTTGAAAAGTTGCAACCAAATAATATAGCAACCATATAATAGATATAGTGAACATATTTGTAATATCATATTTTTTGCCTGGGGAAACATCCTTTTGTAAATGAATTCAACTAAAATATTATATAACTTTCTCAAATATTAAATTATATGAAAATGAATCAATTCAAAAAAATTAACATTTAAAGGAGGAAGCAAAAAATGAAAAGAATCCTAACAAAACGGCAACAGGATATACTTGATTTTATTGAGAGTTTTATCCAGAAAAGAAGTTATCCTCCAACTCTGAGAGAAATCGGGAATGAATTCGGCATAAAGTCCACTAACGGTGTACGGGTGAATCTGGCAGCGCTTGAAAAGAAACAATACATAGTTCGGCGTCCCTGGCTTTCAAGAAGTATAGAACTTGTTCATTCTCCCAAAACTTATCAAACTGAAGGCGAAATCGGGTATGTGCCAATAATAGGCAAAGTTGCTGCCGGAGAACCGATATTTGCCGCTGAAAATATTGAGGGAATGCTCGCGATTGATGACTCATTCCTCCCCACAAAAAAGGTGTTTGCTCTCAAGGTTAAGGGCGACAGCATGACAGGCGCAGGAATCTTGGAAGGCGATTATGTTCTTGCACGGCGTCAGCATACAGTCGATCCCGGTGAAATCGCTGTTTTTATCGTAGGAGATGAAATTACAGTCAAACGGTACGATACAGATGGTGATAAATTAATGCTGATTCCGGAAAACGAAGCTTATGAAACCCGCTACATAAAGAAAAACGCCCACGATGTCCAGATTGCCGGTAAGATTGTCGGACTTATCCGAAAATACTGATTTTTTCAGCAAAATTATAAAAAACCCGGAGATGTATTCCGGGTTTTTTTTGCGCCGCTTTTAAGTGTATATCGCTTGCTATGTTCACAGTTTTATAAATAAGATGACATATTAAGCTTAAATCAGGCACAGTAATTGCAAGGCATAGCCGAAGCAATCCTCTCTTTTAGATTACTTTTTAGATTGCTTCGCTCACTCCGTTCACTCGCAATGACATATTGTAATTACATTACAGTATTTATAAAACTGTGCACTAAGGCCTCAAGCCGCGGATACGAGCGCATTCGCCGACTTTGCCTATACCGAGCATGAGAGCCGCCATACGATTTGAAACATTTTTTTCCAGCGCAAGCAGGCGTACGGATTTATAGGCGTTTTGCATGATGGTTCTGAGCTTATCATTGATTTCCTTCTCGCTCCAGAAAAATGCCTGGATGTCCTGTACCCATTCAAAATATGACACCACAACTCCGCCGGCATTTGCAAGAATGTCGGGAATAATAAATACTCCTTTTTCATTAAGAATCTTATCTGCATCATTGGTCATAGGGCCGTTTGCGCCTTCCATTATCATGGAAGCCTTTATGCCGGGAGCGTTGTGTTTGGTGATCTGTCCGCCCAAAGCCGCCGGAATCAGTATATCACAGTCAAGAGCGAGAAGCTCTTCGTTTGTAATGTAGTCGGCCTCAGGATAACCTTTTAAATACTTGTTTTTCTCAGCATACGCAACCGCCTTATCGATATCGAGCCCCTTCTCAGAATAGATTCCGCCTTTTTCATCTGATACGCCGATGATTTTGCATCCTGTCTGAGAGAGAAGCTTTGCCGCCACAGAACCTACATTCCCGAATCCCTGAACGGTGGCTGTCTTTTCATTCAGCTTTATACCGAGTTCCTGCGCCGCTTCGATGATACAGTACACCACACCGCGGCCTGTCGCCTCACGGCGGCCTTCCGAACCGCCGATGCTGATAGGTTTGCCGGTAACAACGCCCGGTACGGAGTATCCTTTAATAATGCTGTAAGTGTCCATGATCCAGGCCATGTGGTTTTCATTGGTGTTCATGTCGGGAGCGGGTATATCTTTTTCCGGCCCGATCATCGGGGAAATCTCCCAGGTATAGCGGCGGGTAAGGTTTTCAATTTCTTTCATTGACAGCTTTGAAGGGTCGACACGTACGCCGCCTTTGGCGCCGCCATATGGGATGTTTACCACTGCGCATTTCCAGGTCATAAGCGCTGCAAGGGCTATGGTTTCATGAAGATCAACC
>JABHYP010000228.1 GCA_018656855.1 Candidatus Latescibacterota bacterium
ACCGGTACCTGGTAGGTTGCCCCGCCAACTCTGCGGCTCTTCACCTCAACTATGGGCTTTACATTTTCCATCGCTTTTTCAAAAACCTCAAGACCGTTCTGACCGGTTCGCTCTTCAATTATATCAACTGCTTTATAAAAAATCGCCTCGGCAATAGATTTCTTGCCATCCATCATTAAATTGTTCAAAAAGCGTGTCACAAGCTGGCTTTTAAATTTCGGGTCTGGCATCAATGGGCGTTTGGCAACTTTTCTTCTTCTCGGCATTAATTCCTCATTGCTTTTTTAATTCCAATTTTCTGACTTCTGACTTCTGATAATATATTCAAGAAACATTTATTTCTTACTTCGGCATCTTGGTTCCGTATTTAGAACGGGATTTGCGTCTTTCTTCAACGCCGATAGTATCAAGAGCGCCGCGTACAATATGGTACCGGACAGCGGGAAGATCTTTCACCCTGCCTCCACGAACAAGCACAATTGAATGCTCCTGAAGATTATGACCTTCACCGGGGATATATGCTGTCACCTCAACACCATTTGACAGCTTGACACGGGCTATTTTTCTGAGAGCGGAATTAGGTTTTTTCGGCGTTGCAGTATACACACGAGTGCATACTCCGCGTTTTTGCGGGCAGCTTTTAAGAGCCGGCGCAGAACTCCTGTTTCTCTGAGTTTTTCGACCCTTTCGAATCAACTGACTAATAGTAGGCAACGTAAACCTCCGGAAGAAACATTAGAAAAAATAATTAGATTTTAAGTATAATAATTTTAATAATAAATGTCAAACACTTTTTACCGTTATATCAATTTTTATAATCATTTTTTCATCCTTCGTAGTAGTCACTGCTACTGAGAACTAATCAAACTACATATCTTCGGTTGAAACGATTTCGTCTTCCGTAACACCTTCAGTTATATCCTCCGCGGGCTGTTCAGGCATTACTAAATCATCGAACTCGTCTTCGGGAGCGACCATTTCGACATTTCTGTATTTTCTCATGCCGGTTCCTGCCGGTATGAGATGGCCGATTATAACATTTTCCTTGAGCCCCTGCAGAGTGTCCACCTTACCCTGTACAGCCGCTTCAGTCAATACCCGGGTTGTTTCCTGGAATGAAGCTGCGGATATGAACGACTCTGTGAATATGGATGCCTTTGTGATTCCGAGCAGCAGAGGTCCAAATGTTGCGGGTTCTCCGTCCTGCTCCTGCACCTTCTCATTGACCTCGGCGAAGGTAAATTTGTCAACCTGGGCACCCTCAAGGAAATTCGTATCCCCAGGATTCACAATCTGTACTTTCTGGAGCATCTGCCGGATAATAGTTTCAATATGCTTGTCGTTGATCTTAACTCCCTGCAGACGATAGACTTCCTGAATTTCATTAAGGAGATATTCCTGAACGCTGTGAATACCGTTTATCTTTAAAATATCATGAGGATTCACCGCTCCTTCAGTCAAACGCTCACCTGACTTAATATAATCACCATCAAAGACAAGCAGGTGCTTTCCGTAAGGAATGAGGTATTCACTGGTGAAATTATTATCTCCATTAATGAATATCTTTCTTGAGCCGCGCACCAGACCACCGAGTTCAACAATTCCGTCAATCTCGGAAATAATTGCTGGGTCTTTTGGCTTGCGAGCCTCAAAAAGTTCCGCCACCCGCGGCAAACCACTTGTGATGTCGCGTGTTTTGAAACGTTCATTCTGCATCATCGCGAGTGTTTCACCGGCTTTGACTTTCTGGTCATCGTTAATAATAATTCGAGATCCGAGAGATAGAAAAAATGATCTCAACTTGTTTCCGTCTTTATCTAGGATATCGATATGAGGGGTTAGCGATCTGTTGCGATGATCGATGACAAAGCGTTGCTTGTGGCCGGTTTCTGAATCCACTTCATACCGGAACGTCACCCCTTCCTTGAGATTTACAAATCGTGCCGTTCCAACTTTATCGCTTACAATCAGCGTATGATTTGGCTCCCAGGTATAGATTATCTGTCCGTCATCTATCATATCGCCATCATTCACAATCAACCTGGAACCATAAGGAACCGTATAAGTGCTGACAACGCGTCCACTATCATCCTCGATGAATATTTCGCCGTTTCTCCCAACAACAACCTTGATTTTTTTACCATATTGTACTGTCTTCAAGTTATCGCTGAACACGGCTTTTCCGCCTTTTTTAACCGAGATCTCGGACTTTTCTGACCACCTTTCAGCAGCACCTCCAATATGGAAAGTACGCAAAGTAAGCTGTGTGCCCGGTTCGCCAATCGACTGTGCCGCTATAACTCCTACCGCCTCACCGATATTGACCAGGATACCTTTTGCCAGATTCAGTCCATAGCATCGAGCACATACACCCCTGCGTGATTCGCATGTCAATACCGATCGTATTAATATCTTTTCGATTGTTGAATCGTTGATCTTTATAGCCATATCATCGTCGATAAGCTCGCCTTCTTTACAAATAACTTCGCTCAAAACGGGATCAACGATATCTTCAAGCGGTATACGCCCGAAAACCCTATCGCCAAGATGTTCAACAATCGTTTCACCTTCTTTTAGCACATTCATTTCAAGACCGTGGAAAGTGCCGCAATCTTCCTCAA
>JABHYP010000229.1 GCA_018656855.1 Candidatus Latescibacterota bacterium
ACTCTCGTTGTCGGAAAGAAGCCACACTTTCGGCGATGATATGTTTTTGCGGCCCTCAACGAGCACAAGATCGTAATACAGACACAACGTTTTCAGTTTATATGATAGTTTGTTGTCATTTGATGGATGTATTCGAAAAATTCTTTCTTCGGGGCTGTTGATAAAAACATCTGCACCTGACCGGAAAAATCTGTCGCTGTCCTTGCCGGGCTGATCCACAACGATTCCATGTGAACACTGTTTAACTGCAGCCACACTCAATCCTCTTGCTAAAAGGCGAGGCAAAAGTTTTTCGATGAGTGTTGTTTTACCTGAACCGCTTGAGCCGCATATACCGAAAACCGGAAGATTAGCGAGCATGAGAATCCTACTCCTTTACAAATTCGGAATGCAATGTGGCGTTTCCAGAAGTTCTCTATCTACTGAAAGGCGTAAAGAAATCTTGAGGTTATTCAGACCGGAGACAGATTGAAAATTTTAAATTAAACTCAGGATTCAAAGTGCATAATCTAATAATTTTATACTTACAGTACTCTTTCCTTCACTGAATACACGTTCATCCTCCTGCCACGGGCGAAACCGACAAGAGTAACATTCAACTTTTCCGCCAGCTCAATCGCCAGACCGGTCGGGGCGCTTCGCGAAATTATAATTGGAGATCCTGTTTTTTGTACCTTATACATTACCTCGCTTGAGATGCGCCCGGATGTGAGGATGATTGATTCCGCCATATTCAAATTTTTATACAGCGTTTCGCCAATAATCTTGTCGATGGCATTGTGCCTTCCGATATCTTCACCGAATACCAGGATTTTTACACCATCGCTCAGCGCCGCACTGTGTACTCCACCGGTTTTTTTGTATGTAGTGGATTTTTTTTCAAAAGCTTTCATTAATTCGGTGATTTTTTCTGACTGAATATTAAAATCCCCCGTCACAGCTTTCCTGTGGGCGAGGTCCAGCACATTCTTAAAGAGCATTCCCCTTCCACAGCCGGAAGTGTAAACCCTTTTAAACATAATATCTACGTTTATGTTTTCTTCTTTTAAAGAAATATGAGATGTCAAATTCTTTTTGTTTACAAATACATTATCAATGTCATCAAGAGAATGTATCAGACCTGCAGTATAGAGAAAACCCACACTCAGTTCTTTTAAATTGCCGGGGCTGCATAGCAGTGTCAGGAGTTCCCGCTCGTTAAGATGAATTGTCAGAATAACTTCATCTGTAACAATATCTCTTATATTTTCTTTTCTTCCTGAATCTATTCTTAATACATCTGTTTCCATCTGTTACGATATTCTTAAATGAATGTATGAGAAAATCCAATATCCCCCTTTCAGGGGATAGTGGGCTGTATTTAATATAAATTCTTTGTGCTGTTTAAACTGGATATGCCAATAATTTTTGTTTCAATTAAAAGCATCCCAGCTGGCACCGGCTGATCCTGATATTTCGCTCGTTACAGACATCACCGATTTCTGAAGGTTTGACTCCGAACTTTGCTGCGATTTTAAATGCTGCGGCGCACGGCAGTTTTACTTTTTCGCCGTCCCGGAAGGTTTCCTCAAGAATCGCGTCAATAAGTTGTTTATTATTCGCCATTTTTTCCTTTGATTTGCATATTTCAGCATACCCCGGTTATAATAAATGCTCTCTGTTCGTTTTAGTCTAACATGACCTATATTTCAACTGAGTTTCTTTCCCGGATCATATTTTCTCTATTTTAACTGAGCATACTTTTGTCTCGGGAATTTTAGCCACAGGGTCAATAGCGCAGTTCGTGAGGACATTTGTCGGGCTTTCATGGAAATGAAATGTCATAGAAACAACACCAGGCATACAGATATCGGTCACCTTCACCCTGACCGTAACCTTTCCGCGCCGTGAAAAGACATGAACCATTTCATTGTCTTTCAATCCGAAACGGGCGGCATCCTCAGGATTGACATTCAACAGTTCCTCACTGTTCAATATTTCCAGGCCCTCGACCCGACGGGTCATGGTGCTGGTATGGAAATGATACAGACTTCGGTCAGTCGTGAGGATTAAGGGGTACTCGTCATCCGGAAGTTCCGCGGATTCCCTGTACTCCAGCGGCATAAACTTGCCTTTGCCGCTTTTC
>JABHYP010000230.1 GCA_018656855.1 Candidatus Latescibacterota bacterium
AAACATGGTAGAGATGTCTATCCGAGCTTATGATCCCTGCCTGTCATGCGCAACGCACAAGCTGGACGGAACGCTTGCTGTTAAAATCGATATGTTAGATGCAAAGGGGAACCTTATAGATACACTAAAGAATTGAACAATCAATAGAGAATTATTATTGTCGATGCAATAGAATGCGGGGAGAAACCCGGTTCTGTTGTCGAGTTGTATCTGGACAGTATACAGGAAAACAAGATAGACGATTTCTCGATTCACCAGGTACCGACAAACAATCTTTTACAAGAATTGCGAGGTTTCTGATGAAAAACGAATGGAGGGTATAAAATGGCCTATATTCTGGTTGTTGATGACGATATAGAAATCGCAACGGCGACATCGATAGCTCTTGGCGAAGCTGGCCATGAAGTGAGTTACGAGCTGGAACCCGAGAGCGCCGAAAAAAGCATGCATGCAAGAAAACCGGACCTTATCGTTCTGGACGTTATGTTTCCGGAAAGCAACACAGCGGGTTTCGAACTTGCGCAAAAGATCAGACACTACGACGATGAACTCAAGGACGTACCGATTCTTATGATGACCTGTTTGAACCAGGAGCTCTCTCGCGAATACAGCTCAAGCGATATCGATCAGTACTGGCTCCCTGTCGATAACTTCCTTGAAAAGCCTGTCAATCTTGATGTGTTGTGTGAAAAGGTATCCCAAATGCTGTCGTGAGAAAAATCCGGAGCATAAGATTAATGCAGAGAAGAATTTCCTGTGGCTATTTGAATGAAGAAAAATCGGAGGTGGACCGTGGTAAAAGCTAAAGAACCCGGCATAATTCATTTCGAAAATCTGGATCCGGGTTTTTGCAATGAAGTAGCATCATTACCTGGGGGAGAAAATATCAGGAAATGTTTCGCTTGTGGAACGTGCTCGGCAGGATGTCCGGTGACAACCATCGATGAGGAATATAATCCCCGGAAAATTATACGACAGATTCTTTTTGGTATGAGGGAAGAAGTGCTAAAGTCGCCGGTGATCTGGTTTTGTATGATGTGCTATCGCTGCTATGCCCGGTGTCCTCAGCAGGTAAATTTTACCGATGTAATGAGAGCCATTCGATATCTTGCCATTAAGAATAAAGCGGTACCAGCTGATATTCTGAGCAACAATGATGAAATAGACCGACTTTCTCAATTGATAAGACGTGACATGGTAAAGCATACTATTGAAGGCAGAAAACAGGTCATAAAAGAAATCAAATCAAAGATAGATAACGTTATGGAGTCGAATCATTAATGAAACATGATAAAGTTAAAAGTTTCCACGATCTGATTGAAGAAGTACAGTCCCGGGGCATCTGTGGACGTTGTGGTGGGTGCGTAGCGTTCTGTTCGGCCGGTGAGTTACACGCGCTTCGATTCGGCAAGGACGGTGTAGCGGAGTTTGCGAACGAGGATAGTTGTCTTAAATGTGGCATCTGTTACCTCGTCTGCCCGGAGATAAAGGTGCTCGACGATGAACTGAGAAAAAAATTCCATTGGAAAAAACCAATAGGTTTCTATCGTAACTTACGGTCCGCGAAAACGACGGTGCAAAAAGTAGCCTCTGAAGCAACAGATGGGGGTGTAGTAACCTCCCTGCTGCTTTATGCACTTGAAAAAAACCTGATCGACGGTGCAGTTGTTTCACACAGAACGGGCCCTTTCTCACGTGTACCGGCTGTGGTTACGACTGCAGAAGAAATAATTGATGCGGCCGGATCGCATTTTGATGATGTCGCAAGCCTCGGTAAATTCGGCTCATCATACACCTCGTTCGTCCCCGGCATCAAAGAACTTGGTAAACTTCGGCAGCGTGGCCTGAATAAGTTGGCGTTCATCGGAACACCCTGTCAGGTCTATTCGCTGAGGAAAATGCAGGCTCTCAAAGTAGTACCTTCTGATAACATAGCATTGGTCATCGGACTGTTTTGCATGGAGAACTTTTCTTTTACAAAAAGGGCTCGCCAAAAACTCGGAAAAAACCTGGGCGTTAATCTGGACAACGTTGTCAAACTAAATATTAAAGATGATATCATCATGACAATGAGTAGTGGTGCGGTTTTGCATGTGCCCTTTGAGATTATGGACGAAGTTGCGCGATCGGCATGTTTTGCCTGCTCGGACTTTGCAAACGAGTATGCAGATATTTCATGCGGCGGATTGGGTTCACCAGACGGGTACACAACGGTAATGGTCAGGACAAGTGAGGGCGAGCGACTTTACAACGGTGCAAGACAAAAAGGTTTCATCAAGGAAATGAAGTTTAGAAAAAAAGAGCAATCACTCCTTCACCGTACAACTCAAATGGCGAAAATCGTTTCATTTACACGGAGAAAGCAGGAAAGAAAGAAACGTGTTATGAGGAGTTTATAGTGTTTAAAGCTGCTGCTGTAATTGGAGGCGGAGTGGCCGGAATACAGGCCGCACTTGACCTGGGGGATATGGGAATTGAAACGTATCTTGTTGAGCAAGGCCCCTCGATTGGAGGTCGAATGGCCCAGCTTGACAAAACTTTCCCGACTAATGATTGCGCCATGTGCATCCTTTCACCAAAATTAGTTGAAGCGGGAAGCCATCCTTATATTAAAATAATCAGCAATGCCGAAGTACTTGGTATGGAAGGTTCTCCTCCGAATCTGAAGTTGAAAGTTCTCAAGAAACCCAGATATGTTGATGAAGAGAAGTGTACAGGATGCGGTATTTGTATGTCAAAATGTCCGACAAAAATCGATGACCCCTATAACATAGGCTTAAACAAGACCAAATGCATTCATATACCATTTCCTCAGGCAGTTCCTGCCATTCCTATCATGGACAAAGATCACTGCATCTATCACCAGCGTGGGAAATGTAGAATATGTGAAAAATTTTGCCAGGTTGAGGCAATAGACTTCGAACAGAAAGAAATTGTTATGGATCTGGACGTTGGCTCGATCATTCTTGCATGCGGAGCCCGGGAATTTGATGCTAGATTCAAAGATGAATACGGCTACAAGACGTTTCCGAATGTTCTCACGAGCATTGAATTCGAACGAATCCTAAGTGCATCCGGTCCTACCGGTGGTCATGTTGTCAGACCTTCGGATGGAAAAGAACCTGAAAAAATTGCGATTCTTCAATGTGTTGGTTCCCGGGATATTCAGTCCGGTAATGAGCACTGTTCGGCTTTTTGCTGCATGCAGTCTGCCAAACATGCTATAATCGTTCAGGAGCACCTGCCGACAGTTCAGACATCGATATTCTACATGGATGTACGAGCCTATGGAAAAGGGTTTGACAAATTTGTTACCCTGGCGGAAGAAAAACATAAAACACGTTATATATGTGGACGAATTTCTTCTGTCGAAATTGATCCGGAGACTGAGAATCTCCTGATTCAGTATAATTCTCACGATGGAAAGATACACAGAGAAGAATACAATCTTTTAGTACTTTCAATTGGCCTCGAACCTTCAGAATCAGCAAAGGAAACTGCCCGTCGGCTGAAAGTTTCGTTGGAAACGAATGGCTTCCTTCATGTTGATACCTTCCAGCCTGTTGACACTTCTCGTTCAGGTGTTTTTGCTTGTGGGTGTATATCCGGTCCTAAAGACATTCCGGAATCGGTAATGGAAGCAAGTGGAGCTGCTTCCGCAGCTGCAGTGATTCTGGGTGAACTACCGAAGAAGGAACTATTTATTGAATATCCACCCGAGAAGGACATAAGAGGTGATCCGCCGAGGGTAGGGATTTTCGTATGTAGATGTGGCATAAACATAGCTTCTACCGTAGATGTACCGGAGGTTGTTGACTACTTATCAACTTTTTCGAGAGTTAAGCATGCACAAGAACTATTATTTGCTTGTGCACAGGATTCTCAAAAGGTGATAAAAGCTGCTATTGAAGAGAATAACCTCAATCGTATTGTTGTGTGCGCGTGCACACCTCGTACACATGAGCCCTTATTCCAGAAAACCCTTAGAGAGTCTGGGCTCAATCCCTATCTCTTTGAATTCGCAAATATAAGAGAACATTGTTCCTGGGTGCATCAGAAGGAACCTGAAAAGGCTACGGAAAAGGCAAAGGATCTTGCGCGGAATGCGTTTTTCAAAGTTATA
>JABHYP010000231.1 GCA_018656855.1 Candidatus Latescibacterota bacterium
CAAAGTGGAATCGTTTGATGTTGAAGTCGGACACAACAGCGGTACTGACAGCTGGGCTCGCCAAGAGGAATTTACTCGAAAAAGTATACCAGCCAACATACAAAACGGTATTTCAATGAACGCTTTAGCCTCGGGAGAACCAGTAGAACCTGCATCTTCCGTGTTAAGCAGGTCGATGCACGCAGGTTCTCTTGATGTGGTTGTTTAATATTTACTCATAAATTAATGAGGTGATACAAATGATGCCGGTTGCAAACAATAATTCATTCAGTCCATCTGACCCGGATTTACAGGGGAATAATGGTGTTATTTGGGGAACTGGTGAGGAACAGATCTCTACACTGGATACAGATAAAGATGTCTCTTCACTCGGCAAAGACGAGTTTATGAAGCTATTACTTGCCCAGTTAAAGCATCAGGATCCCTTGAATCCGGCTGACAATACTGAATTTGTTGCTCAGCTCGCCCAGTTCAGCTCTCTCGAACAGATGACCCAGATGAACACGAATCTTGAGAAAACACTCAATAACAATCTGTTAATATCAGAAGCGGTAAACAACGCAATGCTGGTTAATTATTTCGGGAAATCTGTGAGAGCGGAGTCAGGTTCGTTTATGTACGACGGACAAAATTCTGTAAAACTCCAGTTTCAGCTTAATGCGGATACAATTCGCGGTTCTCTGGAAATTACTAATAAGGATGGGTCTCCTGTCCGCACCTTGCCGCTTGGTGAGCTTTCAGCAGGACTTAACACGGTTGAGTGGGATAGTATCACAGATTATGGAGTGGAAGTCAACCCGGGCGAATATTCGTTCAATATTAAAGCCTATGATCTCCTGGATAATGAGGTCGAAACATTATCGATGATAAACGGTGTAGTTGATGGTGTATCCTATCAGGATGGCAACGCTCATCTAAGTGTTGGCGGATTACTTGTGCCATTTGATAAGGTAATGCAGATTTATGAAGATGAATGAAATGAACTGTATCTGAAAGGAGGTGAAAATGGCGGAGATACTTGCAAATATCGGGCACATACAGAAAGCTGCAAGCCCGGAAACCCTGACGAAAATCAACCGTACCACCAAAGACCTTTCGTTTTCAGAAGTACTCAAATCGCGTCTGGAAAGAGAAGCCGGTGTTAAATTCAGTTCCCATGCAATGGAACGGTTGAGGGAACGGGGAATAATACTTAATAAAGATGAAACCGACCGTCTCAACGGAGCAATTTCCCTCGCCGGGGAAAAGGGAGTATCAGATTCACTGATACTTATCAATAGCATGGCATTTATTGTGAGTATCAAGAACCAGACGGTGGTAACAGCCATAACAGGTGATAACATGAAAGATAATGTGTTTACAAATATTGATAGTACGGTTATAGCGTAATAAATTGTTTATTTAAAACTATAAACTACAGGTTGGACCTCAGAGAGGAGGCCTGGCGCCACCGACCGACGGACGTGGCGTAAAATAAGGAGTTAAGGAAAAATGCCAGCAAGATCTATGTTCACCGCAGTGAGCGGTCTCAGAAACGAACAGGTAAATCTGGATGTGATCGCAAACAACATTTCGAACACGAACACAATGGGTTTTAAACGAGGAAGAATTACTTTCGAGGAATCATTCTCGGTTCTCCTTCAGGGTGCATCACGACCTCCCGGAGATCAGGGCGGCGTGAATCCACTTCAGATCGGTAATGGAAGTTCAATTGGCTCGATCGACAATATATTTGTACAGGGAAACATTCAGTCAACCGGTAACCAGACCGACCTCGCCCTGAGGGGTGATGGCTTCTTTGTTATAAACAACGGTCAGAGGGATTTCTATACAAGAGCCGGATCATTCCAGTGGGATTCCAACGGAAGGCTTGTTATTCCCTTTAACGGTATGAAAGTTCAGGGGAGGATTGCAGATGAAGGAGGAGTAGTATCAGAAGGATCGACGATAGGTGATATAATAGTACCGTTTGGAATTGTTGATATAGCTAAGCCAACTTCAGTTATTGATTTCATCGGAAATCTCGATGCCGATTCCCAGCCTATCGGGAATATACTGGGATCTGATCGTATCTATGCGAGAGAAATTGCCGGTGAAACAACCGACATAAACCTGCTTTACGCCAGTGGAAGCGCAAACCTTCAGATTACCGGTCTTTCGAGCTTGTCTACAACGGTTACGGTTTCTTCATCCGAGGGTACCACCGGGCTGGAGAAGGTAGAGACCTATACGTATACCGCAAGTGACGCGGGTTCAGCAAGCAAGGATTTCCATTCACTTGACGATCTCATTGCTGAAATCAACAATGACTTCACTGCCACACATTTATCCGTGGCGCTCGATAACAACGGCGCTTTAAAATTCACCAATACCAGCGGCGTAGCCGCTAATACCTTAACAGTTTCAAGTGTTAATTCCGTTCTTAACAAAGCCCTGGCATCGGCAAACGGAACTGTGGGTGACAAGCTTACCGATGTATTTTCACATGTTGCGGTTACAACCGATGAAATTATCAATCTACGTAATTCAGTAGGTACTGACCTAGGGCTGACGACTGCGGATACCATTTATATCAGCGGAAGAGTCGGAGGTGCCGATATTGACTCCATTGCCGGCGGATTAGCAGATCCTTATGAAATCACTGTGGACGATGGTAGTGGTGAAAGTATCACTTTCGGTGAGTTAAGTCTGGCGGTAGAAAGCGCTTTCGATATCACCAACTTCAAGGCTGTTGAAATCAACGGAGTCAACGGAGCAATGATGATTAACGGCGATGGTGGCACGGAAAATGCAATTGACGGTCTCAGTATAACAACCAATGCCGCTGTTAGCGGAGGTGCATCTCTGGAGTTTGACAATGTTTTCGATGCAACCGTGGGTAACTGGTACGAATCTCAACCGGCGGAAGATGTGATTCATGATGCGTCTGTCAGGGTATTCGATTCTCTTGGCAATACGCATACATGTTCTTTATCCTTTACAAAAGATGTGAAATTGCCCAACAGGTGGGACTGGTCTATTTCGGTTCCTGAACCAGCTGAAGTATCAGGTGGCTACGAGGGAACAGTCTTGTTTGATGCAAGTGGCGCAATTGAAGAATTTACCTATTCACAGGGTGCCAGTTCATTGACATTCGATCCTAAAAATGGTGCTAGTGTTCCGGTGGAAATAGTTCTCGATTTCGGAAAAATCGGTACCACAGATGGAATCACACAGTTTTCAAGCAATTCCACTGTTATTGCCAGGAACCAGAATGGATATTCGTCCGGTGTGCTTGATAATGTTGTGATCAGTGAAACGGGAACAGTGACCGGCCTGTATACCAACGGTAATTCGCTTACAATCGCAAAGCTGGTTTTAGCGACGTTTAATAATCCTGCAGGACTTATCAGGGCAGGAGACAATACGTATGATATTTCGGCTAATTCAGGTCTGCCCATTTATGGAACTGCCGGAACATCGATAAATGCGACTATTACTCCCGGCGCACTTGAAATGTCGAATGTCGATGTAGCGGAGGAATTTACCAATATGATCCTCGCCCAGCGTTCTTTTCAGGCGAATGCGCGGACGATTGTAACTTCCGATGAAATAATGCAGGAAACGGTGAATTTGAAACGGTAAAAAATAATTGTTATTTTATCGTGAAAGTCAATTATATTAGTATACAATGGAAAATGAAAGCCCTTTGAGGGGCGGACAAAACTTCATAGGGCTTTCAATCCCTTGTATTTAGTAAAATAACCACAGGTGTAATTTCGCGAATTGAGTTTACAGGTACAGGAAAGTGTCATGATCAAACTCACTCGGTTAAATAATACAATGTTTATTGTCAATGCTGACCTTATTGAGATTATCGAGGCAACTCCTGATACGATTATTTCGCTCACAACAGGTCATAAATTTCTGGTCAAAGAATCTGTGGATGAGGTAATTAAGAAAGTAACTGAATTTAAGCACAATATATTTTACAAGTCGCTGGTTGGAGAATAAACCCTTCATACTGCTTTTTCAACACTATAAAGCACGAGAAAAAGTAAATTTAATATATAGAGGTAAAAGTTATGGATCTTGCCAGTGTA
The DNA here is from genome assembly GCA_018656855.1 of Candidatus Latescibacterota bacterium. Lineage (GTDB taxonomy): Bacteria > Latescibacterota > Latescibacteria > Latescibacterales > Latescibacteraceae > JABHYP01. The sequence goes on from JABHYP010000231.1 coordinate 4,083, forward strand.
ATCGGTATTGTATTAGGTGTGGGCTTTGTGCTGTTTGGAATTATGGCCGGCGGGAGTCTTTCACAATTTATTGACGTTAAGTCAATTATGATTGTCGTTGGCGGAACCATTGGCGCAACCATGATAAACTATCCTCTCGGAAGTTTTTTAGGGGCGATCAAAGTCGCCAGGGAAGCTTTTTTTCATACGGAGAAATCTCCTTTAGGGATAATTGAAATACTTGTTAG
>JABHYP010000232.1 GCA_018656855.1 Candidatus Latescibacterota bacterium
ACCGGTACCAACTGCCGCCGTAAGGCCGCCTGGAATTTTTAAAAGGCCGGCGATAGTGATGAAAGCGCCACCGCCAATGAGCATAATACCCTGAAGGGTGTCGGTCCAGACCACGGATGCAAGGCCGCCGTAAATAGTGTACAATCCCGTGATTACAGCCAATATCCATATAGAACCCATGAGGGGCATGTTGAATATTTTATGCAGCGTGTACCCACCCGAGTACAGAACACCGGAAAGATTTATTACCAGATAACTTACAAGGGTCATAATGGAGAACATAGTACGGGCTGTTCGGTTGAACCGCTTCTCGAGATATTCAGGAATCGTGAAAACATTTCGCCGGAGGTAAAGCGGCAAAAACACGAAGGCAAGGAGTGTGAATGATGGAAGCATGGCCCATTCCCAGTGAAGTACCGCCATACCGACTTCGTACGATTTCGCGCCTGCTCCTATGAACTGTTCCGTGCTTATACTTGTCGCGATCATGGAAAAGCCGATAGCGTACCATGGCAGCGTTTTGCCCGCAAGAAAATATCCTGAGGCTTTCTTTTTCTCCCGCCTTCCGGCAATATACCCGATCACAAGTACTGCGATGATATACCCGATAAATATTACCGTATCGAATGTCGAAATATTGAACATAGCTCACCAATTTGGTTAAACAAGCCGCTATCCCTATTTGCCGCTTTTACAACCGGCTATCAGGCTAAATCTGTTTTTCTCTGATGATTACTACCATCCGGCCCCCATTCTTTCAGGAACCTATAATGCTTCGGCAGCACTGCGTCCGCGATAACTTTCGTGACCTTGCGGAGTTTTTCGAGGTGCATCTTCTCTTCCTTCGGTATTTTTGGTTTGTAATACGCCTCGATGTTCTCGTATACCTCCTTCAGCGAGTACATCCCGCCCATCGTCGTATCTGCATCGATGTCCGAGTTGATAATGTATCGAAGCATAGCCTGAGGCAGGCGGATACCGCCAGTTTCATCTATTTCTTTCGACGCTTGTAAAAGATGCGGAATGAACCACTCACTTGCGAATGGCTTCATTACGATGACACCGATACCCCGGTCACGGAGTTTTTTCACCATTTTCGGAACACCCTTCACATGGTCGCCCCTGTAGTTCAGGTTATGGTAGAAATTGTATGGGAATACAACAAAATCAATCGGATACACATCGATGATCGGATCAAGCTGGTGTGGGAAATGAACAGGGGTGCCAACCGCACGGATCTTGCCTTGCTCTTTCAGCTTGAACAGCGTTTCCCAGTTCTTCATGTTTTCATGATCAGGAGTATGACAATAATTTCTCACAAGATCGATGCACTCGCGGCGCATAACTCTTAGCATCTTCTCAATGCCTTTTCCGACTGGCAGAGCCTCGGAATTACCTTCGTACACACTGCCGTACTCCGTCGCATGGACTGAAACAAGAACGTCTTTCCTGATTGGCCCGAGATACCGGCCCATTGGCTCAAACTGATGAGAACTACTATCATAGATATCGAAAAGATTAATACCGAGATCATTCGCCTCACGGATCATGAACTCACGTTCTTTTTCAAAAGGAATAAGCGATTTGGTCATATGAGAGCCGAAAGTAAAATTTGAAACCTTGATGCCGGTCGTGCCAATTTCACGCATCGGCATGCTTCCTTTCGGGCGGGAACGCTTTTCTTTGAGTATCTCCGGCGAATACTCGACCATTCCGCGGTTAAGCTCGATTTTTTTTCCCAGCGATGCACAACCCAACATTTTAAGGGCGGCAAAACCCACAAGGGCTTTCCCTGCAAACTCTCTTCTTTTCATGATTTTACCTCAAGTATGTAAGAAATCTGGTGATTAACTCAACCGTTAGGCAGAATAGCTTCCCGGGTGTAGTTTATTTTTAGGTTTCTTCTGATCTTGGTGCATACCGTCAGAACATTTAGGAAACTCTTTGTTAAAATTTAAGATGTATTCTTCTCAAACAGCAAGTGTTTTCTCAAGATTCCTTTCCCCAGGTTATAAGCTCGCTTCAGTTTCATAGTTTCGCGCTTGATCATCTCCCGCACAGTTAGCTGTTCTCAATTCCTACCTAAATTAACATCGTTGGGAATACTATTAGTAACTCGTGATATCGTTAATTGTTATAGAACTCAACAAAGCAATTGATTTCCTGTTTCAATTTACACGGCTGAATCCTGTCAGAAATTTTCTTTCAAAACTACCACTTTTTTATAACTTTTAGTAGTAAACTCGTTTTATATTGAGAATATTATTTCTAATATGTTTATGTAGGAAGTTTTATGGAAATTTCAGAAAAAAAATTTTAATGCAAATAACTTTGGGCAATAGTAGACAGAAAAAACAAACTGTTCACATCAACCGAAGAGGTTACATAATAATCTTGAAAAAAATCCATAAACCCTGTCTATTAACAAAATCATTAAACAGTCATGAATCAAGGAAAAGGAAAAGAACCTATGAAAAATTTGTTTTTCATCATCATCGCTTTAATTATCGGCGTGCAATCAGCGGCCTCCCTCGAGAACATGGACAAGGGCTTTAAAATATTTCAATTCCCCCGGAACATGATCCCTCGTATAGATGGCGACATGAGTGACTGGGATATTGTCGGGGAAGAGTATGTCTATGACACTAAACTACTCAACAACACCAGCAGAGAGGAAGTGAAATACGATCCCAATGAC
>JABHYP010000233.1 GCA_018656855.1 Candidatus Latescibacterota bacterium
CATCACCCCTACAAGTGGAAAACACATTCCAAACCGAAAATAAATTGGTTGTGGATGCATTATCCCTGCCTAATCACCCACACGGCACCAAACCGGGTTCATTGGCGGCAATCACCCAAAATTTTAAATCGGTGACTACCCGCAAAATTAACCGTATTCGCAAAACACCGGGACAAAAATTGTGGCAACGCAATTATTATGAACACATTATCCGTAATGAAAACGATTTAAACCACATTAGGGAATATATAATAAATAATCCATTACAGTGGGAATTGGATAACGAAAATCCGAATCGCATGGATTGAAATCGTAAAATGGAGATGTAGGGGTGATGCATTCTGTGGAAAACACGTTCCAAACCGAAAATGAATTGGTTGTGAATGCATCACCCCTACAAGTGGAAAACACATTCCAAACCGAAAATGAATTGGTTGTGAATGCATCACCCCTACAAGTGGAAAACACGTTCCAAATCGAAAATAAATCGGTTGTGAATGCATCACCCCTACATTTGGGAAACACAATCCAAATCGAAAATAAATCGGTTGTGAATGCATCACCCCTACATTTGGAAAACACGTTCCAAACCGAAAATAAATTGGTTGTGAATGCATCGCGTTTAATGTAAGGTCGATGCATTCTGTGGGGAACATAATACAAAACAAAATTATATCATGCAGGAATGCATCGCCCCAACATTAAAAAAGGAAATCTCTTCTCAATGAATATACCGTCACCTCAGAAAGTCATTCGTGTCGGCTGGGTTGGTACCGGTCCTTTTTCATTTTACAGCCATTATATACGGGTTATTAATAACATATACCGTGAATACAATCCCCTGAACATGCGTATTACTCACATCTGGGGTGATGACTATTCAAAAAATTATGCGGGCAGGCCTCAATGGGTAAAAAAGATGACCGACTTATGGAACAGGGGGGAACAATCACCGAACGCCGTAGCAAAAATGTGTGATATTCCCCATGTCTGCAAGGATTTCCACGAAATGGTCGATGATGTAGATGCCGCGATGATAATGGATTTCGACAGATCGTATGAACTTGCCGAACCGTTTTTGAGAAAGGGACTGCCGGTTTTTCTCTGCAGCCCGGTTGCAGTAAACGTTCCGGAATGTGAGCGTCTCCTCAATCTGGCTTCGGAAAACGGCTGCGCTGTGTTTACCGGCTCATTTACCGCGTACATGTGGCAAATCCAGTTATTCAACACCCTTGTGAACCGAGAGGAGATAGCCGCTTTTTTCGCATCCACCACCTGCCATTTCTATACATCGTATGCCAACGACGGACTCGAACCCCTGCATTGGTTGATAGGCAGCGGTATCAGGAAAGTTGCCCTGCATGGATGGGACGGTTCGCATGGCTATGATCCTCATTTCATACCGGCCTCACACATACACCTCGAATACGAACCCCGCAGCGACAAACCGCCTATACAAGGCACATTGAACCTCGGTGGTTTCAAGAAAGAGATGGAGTGGTACAAAATATACTATCACGACCATACCGCACACGAGTTTGTGCACAACCAGAATGTGGTCGCCGGAACAATACCTGAGCTTGCTTACCACGATTTTCTTATAAAGGTACAAGAAGCTTTTATCACAAACACATCACCCGAAACACATGACGATATCATACAGAAACTCAAGGTTGTAATTGCCGCTTATAAATCCGCAAACGAAGGCAACAGGATAGTGTTACTTGATGAGGTTGGAGACTATCGTCTTCCGACAGTCCGTATCGAGCAATGGGATACGATACCCTAGAAATACCTGAATCCGGTATTTGCGGACATGGCTGAGTATGTGCCGGTGGAGGAAGCGGCGGCAGGTGAACCGCAGACCGTTATGCGTAAATAATTACTCAATGAACACAAAGAGGTTTATTTTGAACACTAAAATATTTTGGATTTTTGGGATACTTCAAAACTTGACATTAGTAATGATAATATTCTTTATATTTAGATCGTTAAATATTATTAATGGCCAGAGAGTTATTGGGCTGGATACTCAGATTTTATTAAGCGTTGCATTTCCTTTGTTTTTATTAATTGTTGAATATATTATTTACTCGAAAAGATAATAGCCAACATAGCGCTAATCAGGAAGAAAAGAGGAAATATATTTTTACTATTAACAGATATCTCGACCGTACGGCTGCCCTGACGAGCCGAGCTGGATCATTGCTTTGTGCCCGAGTTCAATATCAGATTATATCAGTTATATATGGAGGGATTGTTATATGAATAAAACGGGGATTTCATTTTTCCTGTTTGTGTTACTTATCCTCATGGAAATCTTTCAGCCACAATCATCCTATGCCCAGGGAAGAGACTACGGTCTGGCCGTTCTTGATCTTCAGGCTAATGGTATCGCCGAATCTGAGGCACTTGCCCTTTCAGATGTTCTACGTTCCAGCATTTTGAATGTTATTCAGGAACAGGCAGACAAGATACAGGGTTCCTACAAGCTCATCGAGAGGTCGCAGATGAATCGTATATTTGACGAATTCGATGTCCAGAATATCGGGTGTACCGATGTTTCCTGCGCGATTGAGTTCGGAAAAATGTTGAATGCCGAACGGGTAATCATTGGCTCAGTCGGCCTCGTGGGCTCGACCTACATCGTTGTTGCTCGTATCGTGGATGTAGAATCCACTAATATGCTTGTTTCTGTGAACAGGAATGTTCCAAGCCCCATTGACAATGTCATTGGTCTCATGCCAATTGTCGGTCACGAACTTCTTACCAGTGAACGTCTCGCTGCCCCTGTTGCTACACTGCAAATCACACCGTCTGATCAGTCTGTAACTCCTCTTCCAGAGCCCAGTCAACCAGTAGTACCCGCAGTTTCGTCGAGAATTATAGCTGGAATTAAAATCGTTTCCATCCCTGGCGGAAATTTCCAAATGGGATCAGATAATTCAAGAGATGAAAAACCTATGCATACAATAGCACTGGACGGTTTTGAAATGAGTTCAACTGAAATAACACAAAAGATGTATAGAAATGTTATGGGTGAAGCCCCTTCAGAGTTCATAGGAAATGATAATTTCCCTGTAGAGAAAGTAAGTTGGTTTGATGCTGTAAAATTCTGCAACCAGTTAAGTGTTGCTGAAGGCATAGAACCATGCTACAACTTGACGACATGGAAATGCGATTTTACCAGTAACGGATTTCGGCTTCCGACTGAAGCTGAGTGGGAATATGCGTGCAGAGCGGGGACGGAAACAGACTACTATACTGGTGATGGAGAAAAGTCATTAATAAATGCGGGGTGGTTTAAAAAAAACAGTGATTCAAATACTCACCCTGTTGAACAGAGGGAACCAAATGCATGGGAGTTGTATGACATGTACGGCAATGTGTGGGAATGGTGTCATGATTATTATGGAAAGTATAATAAGATAAGTTCTCGTAATCCTGAAGGTGCGCAATCAGGCAAATACCATGTTATACGCGGTGGAAGTTATAGAAGTAAATCAAGTGATTGCCGAACCGCTAATCGTCAATTTATGTTACCAAATGTTAGACAAAAAGACATAGGTTTCCGTGTAGTCCGCCGTCCGGCTGGGTGACGTATTGAGCGAGGGACAGCCAGAATGCTCTACCACAGCCGCCTGGACGCGGTATTTCGCCATTGGAGCGCGTGAACCGTCCGAGGGGGGGGACTTTTTTCCCTCCTGCCGGAACAGGAAGTGCTGAGCGACGCCGGACCGTGAGATCCTCGATAGCGTATAACATTAGGCATGGATATGAGCACATCAGACCAGAAAAGCAAATGCAAAGCCCAGACTCGAAAGGGCCAAGCATGCAAGCAGTTCCCAATGAAGGACTGTGAGTACTGCTACGCCCATTCCCTTGGAAGAACCAAAGGAGTGATTTGGTGGAAAAACCCAATTGTTCATCTGGCATTGGCGATCGTAATAAGTGCTATCTTATTTTGCATGGGTCCCTCTCGCAAGAACCAGACAACCATAATCAAGAACCAGATTACTGACAAAATAGATAGGAGGTATATGCACGAGGAGAAAATAGCTTTGCTTACCGACCTGAAAAAACGCAAAGATAGTAAGGGGGGAGTCATTTCGCCAGAGGACTCACTCGCCTACATGGCCATCGTCGTAAAAATATATGGTGACTTGCAGCCAGAAGCAGTTATTCACATTCTAGACCGAATTCCTTCCCTAACTAGTAGTTCGTCACACGTGGTGGATATTAGCATTCGCTCGGTTCAAGCAGGCCAAGAGGTCCTGACAGTTGTCAATGTTAACCTTGGCACATCACCAGTTGACGAGCATGAGGTATTGGAATTCGCTAGACTCCTTACAGATGTTGGCGCATCCAAGGGTGTACTTGTCTGCAACTCCGGCTTTACGCGAGCAGCTAAAGCTCTTGCCCCATCTGCGGGGATTGGACTCTGTTCCATTCAAGATGCCCAATCGAGAAAATGGAGTGACGACATCAAGGTCCCTGTGTTGATGATTGAACTCAAAGCACAAATTAGTTTCAACTTTATAGTGCCTCTCGAGGAGGGTGACAAAAAACCACGAGTTAGCAGTTCTCAGTTCTCGTTTGATGAGGGTGCAACCACTTTTACCATACCAGGACTATTTACTGACTTGTGGAATCATAACTCGATTCCGCACAATCCCCAAGAGCCACAACAGATCAACTTGGATTACTCCGGTTGGAAGCTTAGGATCGAATCGCCACAAAAATGGGTGCCCGTAGATAGCTGTCGCTTTGTATACAAACTTGAAGAAGAAGCGTGGCTTAAGTACTACACTCCCCTTGAATACACAGCAATCCAAGATCACCTTTCGCAAAACGTAAAAACGACGTCACTCCATGTGAAGGTTGGACCATTCATACGTGACGACTCTTGGATTCGCGTTTCTGACCAGAAGTCATTTGTCAGCAGGAGCAGGGGTGTTATCTTTGTGCTTAAGGAAGTTCTAACAACTCTTGATGAATTCACAAATGAAAGAACGCGAATGCGCAAGGTCCGATAGTACGGGAGAACCCAATATAGCAGTCGAGCGCATTACGGGGAAGACCGGGATGAGACGAAGGACCGCCTGACGCGGATTGTCACGAACATTGAGGAACAGCTCACATGAAAGCCACCGTGACTGACAACACCATGCGCCCTTATCTCCATGTCGCGGATTAAATAGAGTCATATCAAGCATGTTTGACAGATACATCTTTATTCTGACTCCTGACTACTGGCTACTGGCTACTAACTTCATCTACAGTAATTGTATGAACGCAAAGTATTATTAGAATTCCCATGTGAGTTTGACAAGAACAGCCTTGACTCCACCATTTTTAATCCCTATATTGCAAAGTTACGCTTTTTAAAGGGGTTAAGGCTGTATGCTCTACAATACCGGAAATCCTGTAATCGTCCAGAGCGACCGGACGATCCTGCTTGAGGTCGATAACGACAATTTTGTTCAGGCGCGTAATGCGCTCAGCAAGTTTGCGGAACTTGAAAAAAGCCCCGAACATATTCATACCTACCGCCTTTCGCCGCTCTCCCTATGGAACGCCGCTTCTCTCGGGCTTACAAGCGAACAGGTTACCGGCTATCTCGAACAGTTCAGCAAGTACGACATTCCCCAGAACATCCGGTTTGAAATCATCGAGCAGATGTCGCGGTACGGGAAACTCAAACTAATATCCGACGGCGGTATGCTCAAGCTGGAATCTACCGAAGAACATATTATAACAGAGATATGGAACAGCGAACAGTTGCGTCCTTACCTCGACGAGCTTCTGGACAATTATACCGTTTTAATAAATCCCGCGAACAGGGGATTCATCAAGCAGTCAATGATAAAACTAGGATTTCCGGTAGAGGATGTTGCCGGATATACCGCCGGTCTCCCGCTTAAAATCTCGCTTCGCAAAATATCGCGCGGACGCAGGGAGTTTGACCTCAGGGCTTATCAGAACGAGGCTGTTGAGGTTTTTTATGAGGGGGGAAGCGCACACGGAGGGGCCGGTGTCATTGTGCTTCCATGCGGTTCGGGGAAAACCATTATCGGCATCGGGATCATGGAGAAATGTTCGACAAGGACACTGATCCTTACCACCAACATCACCGCGCTTAGACAATGGCGTGACGAACTCCTCGATAAAACCTCGCTTACGGCAGGCAAAGTCGGGGAATACTCCGGCGAGCGAAAAGATATAAAGCCTGTGACAATAGCAACCTACAATATATTAACTTACCGCAAAACAAAATTATCCGGCTTCCCGCACTTCTCGCTGTTTAACCGCGAGGACTGGGGGCTTATCATTTATGACGAGGTACATCTTCTGCCCGCTCCCGTTTTCAGATACACTGCCGAGATACAGGCAAAGAGACGTCTGGGACTCACTGCAACATTGGTGAGAGAGGATAATCGTGAAACCGATGTCTTCAGCCTTATCGGGCCTAAAAAATATGATGTCCCCTGGAAAGACCTTGAAAAACAGGGCTGGATAGCGACCGCTGCCTGCACTGAAATACGTGTAGCGCTCACAGACGAACTCCGGGTAAAATATGCTGTTTCGGGTCTCAGGAAAAAGTACCGGATCGCATCTGAGAATACTGCAAAAATCGGTGTTGTCGAAAGGCTCATAGAACGGCATCGCGACGATCTTGTGCTCGTGATTGGACAATACATTTCTCAGCTCGAAATGATCGCAAGTGAGTTTGATGCGCCCATTATTACTGGAAAAGTTGAAAGCCTCGAGCGCGAGAAGCTCTACAATGCTTTTAGAAAAGGCAAGATTAAACTCCTCGTTGTTTCAAAGGTGGCAAATTTTGCGGTTGACCTGCCTGACGCCAATGTTGCAATACAGGTTTCCGGCACTTTCGGCTCACGCCAGGAAGAGGCCCAGCGGCTCGGAAGGATATTGAGGCCGAAAAGAAACGAGGAGATGGCGCAATTTTATTCCGTTGTCACCAGAGATACTCACGATCAGGAGTTCTCTGCAAAACGCCAGCTCTTTCTTACCGAACAGGGCTATTCATATAATATCGTGAACAGCGAACGGTATTTTGCCGAAAAAAGTTAAGCTCACTATATCTATATTGTTAACCTGGAACTTTTAACTTTTAAAAAAATTATCTATCTTATGCACTTACGCGATTACCTTAATGATATACCGTTAAAAGCGGTTAAAGTTATAGCCGATACGCTCGGTATCAAGGTGGAATACCGGGCACGGATTAAACTTGTGAACGCTATCGACAGGGTGTTCTGGGACGGATCGCTGACCGAACGTCTTATAGATTCTCTCTCGGAGGATCATCGCCATATCCTCACTTTGATTGCTTTTTCCTATAATGCAGGCATTCACGAAAGTGTACTTGCCCAAAAGATGGAAAAGCTTTCCGGGATAAATCGGCAGCAGGTCATAAAACTCGTTCACGACCTTTTTCCTTTCGCTCTTGTCGGCTGTATTAAAGAAGGCGATATGCTCTATTTCTCCCCCGGCGATATCGGTGAACAGGTCAGGAAGGTGTTAATCGATAACAATGTGACAATTCCGGCTTCATTCGTAAAGAAAGCTTTTTTCGCTCCTCCTCACCTGCTTGAAGACATCTTTTCTTTCCTCGCCATGGCTTATAAAGAGCCTGTCCCGCTGACCCTGAAAGGTCTTATAAAAAAATCTTTCCTCGAACGAATATTCGAGGGTTCACAGACATGCAACGATCATTCGCTGCGCTTTACAGAAGAAATCCGTAACACATTCGTTATGGAATACCTGAAAACACGCAGCTTCATTTCCTTCAATCTGAAGGATGTTCGGGTTACCCCTGAACTCAGCGGCTGGCTGAAGCTTACGATGACCGAACGGATACAGGATATTCTGTCATATACCCTGTCAAACAAATTCCAGGAGAGTTCGGCATTTATTTCACTCAACGGTATACTCGCCGAACTTCCGGTGAACACCTCGTTTAATGTCCGGGGATTCACGCGGTTTCTCAATATGAGAACTGTGGTTTCGGACGATGGAAAACGTCTGGAATCACGTGTTAGTTATATTCTGAGCATTCTCAGCAAACTGGGGCTTCTTTCGTTTGCAGCCGGGCGCTTTACTGTCACAGAAACAGGAAAAAACATTTTCCGCGGTCAGACGCTTCCGGTCGACGATAATATGGACACCAGTTTCACCATTCAGCCGAATTTCGAGGTTTTTGCAGGTCCGGAGCTTCAGCCCCGCATCCGCTTCCTGCTTGAGCTGCTCGCCACAAGGAAAAGCCGCGATACGGTTCTCACCTTTGTTGTTACACAGGAAGGTATTGCCCGCGCAAGGGAGCGCGGCATGAGCACCGAAGAAGTAATTCGATTTTTCGAAGAACACTCAAAGAATCCCGTTCCGCAGAATGTCCGCTTTTCTGTGGAAGCCTGGGCGAACAATTACGGAAATATTTCATTTGAAAATGTAACTATCATGCGTTTCCGCGACGCAGTAACCTGCAGCAGCGTTAAACACTCTCCTGATATAATTCCCTATATCCGGGAACAGTTATCTGATACCGTGCTGATCATATCATCAGGACATATTCCGATGATATACAATAAGCTTAAACAGTCAAATTATCTTCCTGAAATGTTCGGGGAAACCGAGCCTGATCCGTTACTTTCCGGTAGAGCTTTCACTCCGACATGTATCAGCGATCTGGTTGAGAAATATAACATACAGGGATTTTGCCGGAAATTAATATTTCCTCCACACTTTTTAGCGGAAAATGATTCAGAATGAGTACCCTCAAAGGTTTTTTTCAGATTACGAGACCTGTCAACACTATTCTATGCGCTTTTTCCGTTATATGCGGAGGAATTATCGGCGGGAAACCGCTGGATCACCTCAGCGAACTCATCGAAGGCATAAGACATGCTGATATGCCGCCATGGACACCGCGCCTTGCTTTTGCAGCAATTTCAGCATCGCTTATTCTCGCTTCAGGTAACGTTTTCAACGATGTCTGCGACCTCTCCTGCGACCGAATCAACGCTCCCGACCGTCCCATACCTTCTGGCCGGGTAACGGCAGG
>JABHYP010000234.1 GCA_018656855.1 Candidatus Latescibacterota bacterium
CCCAACGCTCACCTTCGCCGGTAGCGTCAATTAGAATCGGGGCGACCTTCCTGTTCTTGAGCCACCATTCGATTTCACGGTGTACCCAGTCATTCTTTTCAAGCCTCTGAAATGAACCAGGAGTACATACAATAATCATCGCCTGAGAAGTGTGCAGACGAGGTTGGTGGATTGCCTTCCAGTCGCCCACCGCCGGAGCCGTTTGGTCAAAATAGACATCCAGCGAAGAGACTTCTTCTGCAGTATCCACTTCCCCTCTATCGGATAGACATTTCCCATGAAGGTTCTTAAAGAGCCACTGAGCTATCTTCGTTCCGTCCACTTGGCGGTAGCATATGAACACAGGGCATTTTCTCATTTTGATGTTGACTCCATATAATAAACTAGTGACGATAGCACACCCTAGTTATTAAAACATGTCGCTTGATGACCTTGTTCCCCTTGGTGCTAACAAGTAATTCTGTAGTTTTCTGCATAATACATTATTTTTATTGAATAGCAAGGAATAATATGCTATTATTCCCAAAAAGCTAACTGTATAACACCCCCAATAAGGGCAATATAAGAAAATTGGATATCATCAGATGCTTGACATAACCGCACAATTAAAAAACGATTATATTCGATTGTTGGCCCAACGCAGCATTCCGTCACATAGCCATAATCAATATCTGAGATGGCTTCGTTTCTATCTTGATTTTTGCACCAAATATCATCATAATCCTTCCAAAAATAATTCTCTGACCCTTTTTATCAACAAACTGAAGGAGAAAAATCAAACTCCCCGGCAGCAAGAACAGGCATCTCATGCTATCAATATATATTATATATTAGAAAACAGCGATTTTATTCATAACCAGGTAAACCAGACGATTCCCCCGAATGATGCGGCGCAGCAATCATCGCCTGCCCTGACACCGGAGAAGATGGGCTGGGAACAGATTTTTACTGATTTGGATGCCGCCATCAGAGTGCGTCATTATTCGCCTAAAACATATAAGGCTTATGCGTCTTGGATCAGGAAGTTGCAATATTTTACCCGGGAAAAAGCTCCTGAATTGTTAACCGCGGATGACGTCAAATCATTCTTGACCAATTTAGCGGTCAAGGAAAAGGTCGCCGCATCGACTCAAAATCAGGCCTTTAACGCGCTGCTCTTTCTCTTCAGGCACATTTTACACCGAGAAATGATAGTTGAAGGCGTTGTCAGGGCGAAACAGAGAAAATATATTCCTGTTGTATTGTCTCGCGAAGAGATCGACAGTATTCTCGAACATCTTTCTTATCCTTATGACCTGGTAGTAAAGCTCCTGTATGGTTGCGGGTTCCGGCTTTTTGAATGTCTGCAACTGCGGATTAATCATTTGAATTTTGACGCGATGATTTTGACCGTTCATGACGGCAAAGGTCAAAAAGACCGCACCGTACCTCTTCCTATGTCAATTTTAGAGGAACTAAAAAACCACATGAATCGTGTTCATAACCTATATGAGCGTGATTTAAAATCAGGATACGATGGCGTATTCATGTTTGGGGCAATAGAAAAAAAATATCCCAAAGCATCAAAAGAGTTTATCTGGCAATGGTTATTTCCGGCCAAAGCATTAACAGTCGTACCAGAAACGGATGAAAGAAAACGCTACCACTTACACCCCAGTCATGTTCAAAAGGCGATTAAAAAAGCTGTTTATAAAGCTAAAATTACCAAGAGAGCTACGTCCCATACCTTTCGCCACAGTTATGCCAGCCACCTGTTACAAGCCAATTATGACATACGGACAATCCAGGAACTTTTAGGGCACAGCGATCTCAAAACTACCATGATATACACACACACTGTAAAAAGTAAAACAATCAAAGATGCCCAAAGTCCTTTAGATTTTGATCATTAATTGAACCCGGAGGATAACAGCCTTTACGGAGCCCTTTGTGCGGCCACGTTTCAAATTCGCAAGACTTCTCGCCCGCTTTTCCGGATCCTGACTGATATATGAACTTGCTGGCCGGTATCCTTTTGTCATTTTTGCCTCATTTTTTAATGCACATAGGGGTAGATTATTGTATATATGTTATTAATTATAAACTCAATATAATATTATTCAATAGCTTATGGAAATTCATTAATGCGTATAAGAATATTTATGTAAACTAAACGCTCTTTTTCCCCTGTTTCCGGATCAAATTTCTTTGCCCTTTTTCGTCAGGATGTAACCACTCGGAAAACCAACCCAAGTACTGATCAAAATAATCTTTTAAATAAAGTTTTATGCCTCTTTTTTGCATCACTCGGTAACGGCTTTTGAGTTCTCGACAAAATAACCAGGTCAAATCATTGTCATTTCACTGCCATTTCACACTTTTATATTCAAGTTCTCGGAGTCTATTTTTAGGCAATCCCGGCTTCTCTTGATTGAGTTTGTTCTTATTATCCCTGTTACCAAGAGCGCTGTATCTGGGATTTGAGATGTAAGGGTGTTGAACAAGCCAAGCAAGCCCTGCCTCAGTCTTACCACCACCTCGGGCGCCACCGGCCAAGACCTCAAATTCAGATCATTTAAGCGACTCGGTTTGCGGTTCCGGGTGAGGTTGCCAACCTATCGTAGGACAGGGCTGTTGTGTTTCACTTACCAGGACCATGCCCATTACTCCTGTCTCTTTATACTTATTCGAGGAGATCGTTGAAATTTAAGTGGCTTCTGGTGTTACTTTACCGAAGATATATCGGGATAATAGCCCCCGTAGTTCTTCCCGGTCGAAAATTTCCGTGGAAAGCTATAAATATATTGACCGAGGAAAAAGGAGGCTGAAAAAAAAGTTGCTGTTTGTGGGGCTATAGCAGAAACAGTGTGAAGATAAATAAAAATATAAATGTGGCAAGTGAGATATTAAAACTTATATATAACGGTCTGAAGTGTACCCCTTTGTCAAGACAAATATCGTTATAATTTAAGGTGTAATTCTCCCTGTGTTTGCCCCGAAGGGGCA
>JABHYP010000235.1 GCA_018656855.1 Candidatus Latescibacterota bacterium
AAGCTGCCGGATAAGCAGGTACAATGCCGAGTGTGTCCCAGGGAATGTGTTATAAGTGATGGAAAAAGAGGCGCCTGCGGAACACGTGAAAACCGCAATGGAGTACTATTTTCACTTGTTTATGGGAGAGTAGCGGCATATCATGTGGACCCAATCGAGAAAAAGCCGTTTTTTCACGTCCTGCCCGGTTCGAGAGCATACTCCATAGCCACGGCAGGGTGTAATATGTGGTGTAAATTCTGCCAGAATTATCAGCTCTCCCAGTCAAAGCCGGAAAAGCTTCCCTCTGTGACCATGCCACCGGAACAGGTGGCACGAGAGGCGAGTCGTTCACAGTCCCGTTTAATCGCCTATACCTACAATGAACCTACTGTATTTACAGAGTTTGTCTATGATTGCGCGAAAGCAGGCATCGAAGCGGATGTACACAGTGTAGTTGTATCCAATGGTTTTATTAAAGCTGAACCGCTTGAACGGCTCTGCGAGGTAATCTCAGCATACAAGATCGATCTCAAAGCGTTTACCGATTCATTTTACAGAGAAGTCACCGGCGGTGAACTTAAACCAATCCTGGAAACGATAAAACGCCTGAAAAAGAAGGGGGTATGGACTGAACTTGTACACCTGACCATCCCTACACTCAACGATAATCCCAAAGATCACAGAGCGATGGCTGACTGGCTTATGGGTGAAATCGGGCCTGATATCCCGGTTCATTTCACCCGTTTCAGTCCGCTGTATCGTCTCACAAACCTTCCGCGTACACCTGTTTCGACACTGGAACGTGCGCGGGATATTCTGATGGAAAAGGGAATGAACTTTGTCTATGTCGGCAATGTTCCGGGGCACCAGGGTGAATCCACATATTGCCCTGAATGCGGCAAAAAGATTATCGAACGGGGTCTTGGTTACCAAGTGGGTTATATACATATGAAAGACGGCAAATGCGCCTACTGTAAAACTTCCATACCGGGCGTATGGTCTCTTTAGAAAGAGAGCTTTGTTATGCAGAAATATTTCAGGATCTGTGCAGGTATAGTACTTGTAGTTGGTACGGTATACTACGGCCTGACATCTAACGGACAGGAGAGTAATAAAATGGCTATAAACCAAGAGGATATCAGGCCCTCGGCGTTTGCCGGTTCCTGGTATGATGCTGACCCTGAGCAGTTGAAAAAAACAATTGATCTTTACCTTGAACATGCAAAATTATCCCATGATGCAGGAAAAATTATCGGTCTAATTTCTCCACATGCCGGATACATATATTCCGGCCCGGTCGCCGCTTATGCCTATAAACAGGTTAAAGGTAAGACATACGATACGATTGTCGTTGTCGCCTTGGACCATTCTTCTGATCCACGATTGAACTTCAGTTCCGTGTACACCCGTGGCGGTTATGAAACGCCTCTCGGTGTGGTTCCTGTGGATGTGGAAACCGCGAAAGCGATAGTTGATTTCAACCCGTCAGACAGCGTGGAAGAATCCGAACTCGGTCACCTGACAGAATACAGGGGAAGACCGGAGCATTCGCTTGAAATGCAGATCCCTTTTCTCCAGGCAACGGTTGGGGATTTCAGGCTTGTGCCGGTTGTAATGGGTGATCGGCGTGAAAGTTCATGTACAGCGCTGGCAGAAGCAATAGCATCGGCAGTGAAAGGTAAAAACGTGCTTCTTGTCGGCTCAACCGACCTGTCTCATTTCTATAATGCCGAAAAAGCAGATAGACTCGACAGTATTATCCGTGACCGTGTCAATGATTTTGACCCTGAGGGCCTTTTACAGGATATCGCAAACGGAAAATGCGAGGCATGCGGAAGCGCGCCCATGGCCTCTGTCATGATGGCATGCAGACTGCTCGGAGCGGATAAGTCGACTGTTTTACGCATGGCTAACTCCGGTGATGTTACCGGTAAAAATGAAGAGGTTGTGGGATACCTGGCCGCTGTGATGACAATGCCCGAGGACGAGGATAATAAAGCTCAGGAAAAAGAAGAAAGTGTCGGTGTTGATCTCGGTCTTACGGAACAGGAAAAGGAAGTACTGATAAATGTGGTGGAGCAGACACTCGAAAGCGTGGTTAACGGCGGGAATGTGCCGGGATATAATAATTTTACCGGTAAACTTGGCAAAAAATGGGGCGCTTTTGTTACACTGACGAAAAACGGGAAATTGCGCGGCTGTATAGGGCATATCGTTGGCACCCAGCCTCTTATCACCACGGTGGCACATATGGCGAAAGCAGCGGCGCTGGAAGACTCTAGATTTCCCAAAGTTCAGCCTTCGGAACTTCTGGACATACAATTCGAAATTAGCGTACTTACCCCCGTCCGTGAAGTAAAGGATATTAACGAAATCGTTGTCGGAAGAGATGGTATTATCATCTCTACAGATTGGAATAATGGACTTCTTCTCCCGCAGGTGGCTGCCGAGTACGGCTGGGACAGGGAG
>JABHYP010000236.1 GCA_018656855.1 Candidatus Latescibacterota bacterium
ATGTCGGGTCAGATACCGGCAATCTATACGCTATTAATACGGCCGGCACAATATTATGGGAAACATACACGGGAGGCCAGGTGGTTTCATCGCCAGCGGTAGGAGTTGACGGAACAATATACATAGGTGCAGATGATGGGCGTGCTCTAGCAGTTACTCCTGAAGGCCAAATAAAAGGCAGTTTTCCGACTGATGCCCCCGTATGGTCATCGCCGTCAATTGGCGATAATGGTGAAATATACGTCGGATCGGAGGATGGTAATCTCTACGCGTTTGACTCGTTAACCGGAGCAGGCCTGGCCGATAGTTCCTGGCCGAAATTCCGTAATGGTCCAAAAAATACAGGGGTAGTTGCCGTTATGGATCTGTCAGTAGTCAGAGTAAACTATCCAAACGGAGGCGAGAATCTTGCTCCGGGCGAAGAAGTAACAATCGAGTGGTGGTCCAGGGATGTTTCAAAAGTCCACATTGAATACTCGCTCGATAATGGACAAAACTGGAACCAAATTTCTCATATTGATGGAGTCCCGGTCAATGACCGTGATTACACTACTTACATATGGTCTATTCCCGAAGGTATTAACTCATCCGAATGCCTGATAAATATTTACGATACGGATAATCCCGACACCTTCGGTTTGAGTGAGGCTTCTTTCACAATTTCACAAGCTCCCGTGGTTGAGGTTACCTCGCCCAACGGCGGCGAAAAATGGCCGCTGGGGAGCAGTGGGACTATCACCTGGATGAGCAGCAATGTTAGCAGGATTGGGATAATGTATTCGATAGACGACGGGGCAACCTGGATTGAAATCGCGTCAAACGTTGATGCTTCCTCAGGAGCGTATGCATGGAAAGTGCCGGATGGTTCGGAAAATATATCGGAGCAATACAAAATCAAGGTTTTCGATATATCAGATTCTGCGAATTATGATGAAAGTGATGCTGCATTCTCAATTATATCGAGCAACTACATTCGTATAACCTCTCCTCAATTAGGTGACAGATGGTCGGTAAGCTCTCAAAAGGAAATTACCTGGGAGTTCAGCGGAATTACGGGAGTGAAAATTGAATTTTCTACTGATGGCGGCGCCACCTGGTCTGTTGTTGAAGGCAGCGTTTCGACGTCCACAGGATCGTACATTTGGACATTGCCGGACACACAGTACACAGAGTGCCGGCTCCGACTCAGCGACACCACTAACTCCAATATAAGCGATACGAGCGAACGATTTGAAATCATAAGCCCGGAATTGACAATAGCTCATACGCCGATCGAGTCAGCTCATGCAAACGACGAGATTACTTTCACCGCACAGGTAACAAGTAATTCAGAGATAAGCAGCGTATATCTTTATTATGACGTGACCGGAACCAGGGTTTTTGATAATCCGCTCCAGATGACACAAGCCGGTGGAGAAGAGTATTCAGTCACAATGTCGGCTGGAGTATTTACAGCATATGGTATGGAATATTATATAACCGCAAAAGATACCAGCAACCAAAAATCCCGTGATCCGGCAGACGTAGGGTATTATTCCATTAATGCGCTTATTGATAATATACAATCCACCGAGAAGGTATCAGGCGGTTCCGAACAGAATTCTTACCGGATGATTTCCATTCCACTCGATCTCGACCAGACCGATATTGAAGAACAGCTGGAACAGTTGGCCAGCGGGCTGCCGGATGGTGAGATGGGCACCAATTGGAGGCTTTTCAGATTCTCTCCGGGGGAAACCACCCCTGGGGAATATCCAGATATCGAGGGTTTTACTCCCGGAAAAGCTTTCTGGATTATTGCAAAAAATGATTTTACCCCCAAATCGCCGTCAGGTTCAACGGTTTCCACAAGCGAACAATTCATGCTGACTCTCTCTCCCGGATGGAATGATATAGCAAATCCCTGGATGTATGACATCTCGTGGATTGATGTCGAAAATCCCTCCGGAGCAAACCTGGATATTTATACATATACGGGGCAATGGTCGAGTCCGACTTCATTCGGTCAGGATTTAACTTTGGAACCCTGGAAAGGCTATTCAGTTTATAATTACTCGAATATTAATGTAATAATAAAATTAGATCCTAAAAAAGCGGGCAGTACAGCCAAAACCGCTGTAACCGCAGGCACCGAGCAATGGCGAATAACACTGAAAGCGTCTGCCGGTCTCGCGGAGGACTCGGCGAACTATCTCGGTGTAAGGACGGATGCCAAGGTGGAATGGGACAAGAATGATCATGTCGAACCGCCCCCGGTCGGGGAGTATGTATCGTTGAACTTCCCACATCGCGACTGGCCACAATATCCTTACGATTATACCGTCGATTTCAGACCGCCTGCCGAAACGGTTTCATGGGATTTCAACGTGAAAACCAATATATCCCGAGAGACGGTCGATGTCGAACTTATAGGCGTTGAACAACTCCCCGAGGATACCCGTCTGATGGCTGTCGATCTCGACAGCGGGCGTGAGATTGACATTGTGGACTCAAGATTCAGTTTTGTTTCCGAGAATGATCTCACTGTTCGCCGCTACAGGCTTTTTGTCAGCAGTTCCGCAGAGTTTGAACCGGTACTGAACGATTCGAGACCGGAACTGTTTGTGACGGCAAGGTGCTATCCGAATCCGTTTAATCCATTGACAACAATACAGTACGAGCTTTCTACTGAAGCACAGGTTACCGTTTCAATATACAATTCAGCCGGACAGAAAGTGCAGAGCCATAAACTCGGATATAAAAACCGGGGAATTCACGAACTGGCGTTTAATGCGGCAGAGTTAACATCCGGCCTTTACATTTTCCGGGTTGATGCGGGATATTCGTCGGCAACAGGAAAAATGCTATATATGAAATAGCGAACTATGTATTCCGGATCACAGAAAGGATAGCTCATGAAAAAGATATTAACTGTAAGTAGTTTGTGTGTGCTGTGTATGCTGGTTTTGAGTTTCGGAGCGGAAGCGCAAGAAAAAGCAATCCGTATCGGGGATAAAATACCCGGTTTTTTCCTGAAGGATCTCAATGGTGAAAGTTTTTTCCTCAGGGATTATGTGGGTGAAAAAGCAAAAAAGAATTTAAAGGCAATGATTTTCAGCCTTTCAGCATCATACTGCAAACCATGCAAAAAAGAAATACCCGAGCTTGGGAAAATGATGGAAAAGTATAAAGACAAAGGGCTCGAAATATACATTATTGCCATTGAAAAAGAAGAGCAGGCGCTTAAACTGGTTGCAGAAACGAAAACCGCTATTCCGGTTCTGCTTGACAAATATCTGATGGTTCCAAAACTTCTCGGCCATGAGAGCATACCGTTTACACTCCTGATAGACAGCGAGGGGACGGTTAAGTTTATCAACACCGGTTTCTCCGAGGAAAACGCCATGGAATTTATTGAAAGATTCGAAAATGAGGTCGTGGCTTTGCTCGACATTGAAAAAAAACCTGAATAGTGTATTCCAATTTGAAGAAACAGCAAATTTTGTTTCCGGCCAACGGGAAAATGTTTAATATTTTTAAAGGACCTTGCGCATGAAATTAAACATTATTATATCCTCATTTATTTTGTCCCTGGTATCATTTGTATCTACTGGACAAGAGCCGGAAACATTGCAAAAAAAAGCCGGGATGATTAACGAAACGTATATTGTGAAAAAAGGTGATACACTATGGAACATTGCAAAAAATCGCTATGGCGATCCATTAAAATGGACCATCATTTGTGATAATAACCCGGATATCAAGAATCCTCACATGATATATCCCGGCCAAACGATTATTATGGAGTTTAAGGTTGAAAAAATTGAGGAGCCAGTAATTCCTCCTCCCCCCAAGACTCCTGAAACGATAACCATTGAAAAGGCGCCGCAAATTCCGGAGGTCATAGAAAAAAAAGAGGCGATTGTCCGGGTTCTTTTTACCAATAACTCGAATGGAAAACTGAAGGACTGTAATTGCCCGAATGATCCATACGGCGGTTTGTCGGAACGAGTTAGTCTTATTCGTTCGTATCGTGAACGGGAGAGGGACTTTCTCCTTCTGGATTCCGGGGGATATATGGGACTTTCGAGGGTTGAAAAGAATGGTCCGATAGTTCTGAAACTTATGGAAATGATGGATTATGATGCGTGGGGAATAGGAGACCAGGAGCTTTACCACAGTCTCGGGCAGTTTCTCAATCTTTTCGGGTACAGATTTGATAAGATAATTAATGCTTCCCTGTTTTCAAAAGCTGGCGAACCTGTGTTTAACTCGCATCGCTTTTTTACTGTGAATGAAGTGAGATTCGGAGTCCTTGGGCTTGTATCGAAGGAAACTTTCAAATTTTTTCCCGAGGACAAAATGGATTTTACCTATGAAGACCCGGATTCGACCCTCACGAGACTACTTCCAGGGCTTATCCGTTCGAGCAACTTTGTTATTGTACTCTCCCAGATGGGAAGAGAAAGGGATGAAGAAATCGCTAAAAAATGGCCCGGCATCGATCTCATAATCGGCGGACATTCGCAGACTCTTCTGGAAAAGGAGATCCGTATCGGGGATTGCCATATCGTCCAGGCCGGGAAAAATGCCGGACGTGTGGGAGAGATTATTCTGGCATTTGATCCATCGAGAAAATTAGAAAATTTTTCATATAACCTGATAAAAGTTTCAGATCAGTATACAATTCCACCGGATATAAAACCTCTCATTGAAAAGAAATAAAAAAAACTGAGTTTGGTGATATAACGCACATAAAATAATTAGGAGGATGTAATATGTTAAAAAGAATACTTTCAGTTTATTTTTCTCTGTATTTGTTAATGCTCGGATTTGTTCCGATTCGCTCAGCCGGTGCCCAGGAACGCAAACAATTTACCATAGCCGTTATGAATCTTCAGGCCAAGGGAGTTTCTGAGGTTGAAGCTGAGGTGCTGTCGGAAAAACTGCGTTCCCACATCATTCAGCTTGTATCGTCAGCAGAATATAAACAGATGGAGGGGAAAGATCAGTATCAGGTTGTGGAACGCGAACAGATGGATAAGATATTCGAAGAATTTGATCTTCAGAGCGTAGGCTGTGTGTCCGATTCATGCGCGATTGAATTTGGAAAGATGCTGCAGGCGGACAGAATTCTACAGGGAACACTTGGTAAGGTCGGAGAAACCTTTTCGATTTCCGCACGAATCCTTGATGTTGGAAGCACAAAAACCGTGGCATCCATCACGAAGGATCTTAGAGGTACGATCGATGAGGTAATCAGCACAACGATCCTGGAGGTTGGTGATGAGCTGTTGATAGGCAAGAAGAAAAAATCAAGAAAGCTATGGTATATCATCGGTGGAGTTCTGGTCGCTGCCGGTGCAGGCGCGGCTCTTGGCGGCGGTGGCGGTGGCGACGAAGAGACGCCTCTACCACAACTTCCCGCGCCTCCGGGAAGGCCATAAGGTAAAAAATATAAGTATATTTCATTATTGTTGAGATGTTTCTCAAAACTCATTTTTTTAAAGGAGGGATTTATGCGTAACTCGAGATTGGCGTATGGCATTTGTGCAATTATTATTATCTCGCTATTTATTGGAGCGTGCGGATCAAGAGTTTCAAAGGGAATGGCTCCGAAATGGTACCTCAATCCGCCCGATTCAAAGGATAAGATTTACGGCACCGGAGCTTCCGAAAAGACCTCGTCACTGGAACTAGGCAAACAGGTGGCGGATTCCAACGCCCGGACCGCACTTGCAAATACTGTCCAGGTCAGCGTTCAGAGCATGGTCAGAACATTTCTCCAGCAGAGCGGGGATATGGAGAATACGAGAACACTGCAATTTTCCGAAGCTGTTGCTAAAAATGTTGTTGATTTGAAACTAACCGGCGTAAAAATCGATAAAAGAGAGATCACAGGCGGCCGTTGTTTTTCGCTTGCTGTTGTTGACAGGGACTCAATGCGTAATGCCCTGCTCAGCGCTGTCCGTGATGCTGCCGCCGAGTATTCGGAGCAAAAAGCAAAATCAGCGTTCCAGGATCTCGAAAAACAAATCCGCGGCGGGAAAGAAATTCCCATTGTCAAACCTTAGCACGGATAGTATTTTCTTATACACGACTTGAAAGAATACAGTTAATAGGGGGAAGTAAATTTCAAATGAGAACAGCCCGTGTCATATTATCTCTTGCCCTCATCATGTGCCTTTCGGCTGCGGCGGCATATACACAGGGCGCTATTCCAAAGAAAGTAAGTCAAAAGTATCCTGAAGACCGCCACATCATCCGGTCAGGAACAGGTGAAACATCCGAACAGGCCGCCGATGCCGCCCGGTTCGAAATCACCAAGTATTTCGAGTCCAAAATTTCCGGAGAGACGATTGTAAGCCAGTGGGGTCAAAGCACCACTTCCGGGGGAAAAACGATTGAAAAGCACCTGGCAGAGGTATCAAATACTGTCATTGTCGGCGCCTCGAGAGACATTCCCGGGATTGAAATCGC
>JABHYP010000237.1 GCA_018656855.1 Candidatus Latescibacterota bacterium
CGGATCGTCACGCACAAGAATCACACTGTCACTAGTTTTCTGGTAGTCGAGGATGGTGGCTTTCGCCTCGGTATATTTCTCCAATGTGCCGTAACGGTCGAGATGATTGGGCATGATGTTGAGTACGGCGGCGATATGGGGGCTCCAGGCGAGTTCGTTTAGCCATTCAAGCTGAAAAGAGGAAAGTTCGAGGACAACAATATCTTCAGGTGAGATGCTGCCAAGGTCGGAGAGCAGCGAACCCCCGATGTTGCCGCCTATCCAGTGTGTTTTGCCAGAGCGATCGAGTATGGATTTGAGCATGGATACCGTTGTGGTCTTGCCGTTTGAGCCGGTAACGCCGCATATCTGTGCCGGGCATCGCTCGATAAACAGGCCGATTTCAGTCCTCAGCCATGTCCCGCTGTTTCTTGCAGCCCGTATGTATTCGGAATCACGGGGTACCGCAGGGTTAACCACTACCATGCGGGCGTCCGTAAAATCTTTTATTTCGTGGCGGCCCAGCACAAAACGTATATCGAGGCCCTGTAATTTTTCAACCGATTCGGAAAGCTCGTGTTCGCTTTTAATATCTGTAACCGTGACATGTGCGCCGTTCATGGCGAGAAACTTTGCCGCTCCGATCCCACCGCCGAAACTGCCAAGACCCATGACGGTTATATCCATGCTGGCGAATTCTTTGAAAGTATTTTCCATCGGCTAGTAAACCAGATTAAAAAATAAGGGTGTCGAATTTCATTTTCATAATGGCAAGAACCAGGTCTCTCAGTTCCATTTCGGAGAATCCAAGTACTTTTAGCGCGGAAGGGAACAGTTCAGATACTTTTTCCCACGGCGGTCCTGCATAATCTGTCGCAAGAGCGAGAATATCGGCGATATGAATGACCGCTGTCTTTTTCGCATGGTAGCTGTCGGGATCAAATGAATGATGCCGGGTCACAGATTCGATAATATTTTCAGGAAGATTCCATTCCTCGACCGTCCATCCCCCGATCTCGGCATGATCCACACCGAGAAGCTTCCGTTCAGCCACATGCATGGGACAGCCGCGGTCAATGGAATACTGCTTGGTTTTAAGATAGATGTCATTGAAATACTCTGCAAGTATGATTAATCCCAGGTCATGCAGGAGACCGACAACCGCTATCTCCTCGGCTTTGTAGAAATTAGCTTCCACCGCGAGAAACCTGGCGATGTGTGCGGTTCGCACCGAATGTGAATACAGCCGTTTGTCTTTGTCGCTCATCTTTTTAAGAATTGTCGACCCGAGAGAAATCATTTTGATTGCGTTCCAACCCATAAGAATGATAGCGTCCGAAACTGATTCGACCTCATGTTTGGGGTGAAATCCGGACTTTGATATATGTATGATATGTTCGGAAAGTTCCTGATCCTTATTGACTACATTCACCAGATCATTTATCGTGGCATCGGGTGACTGTGTAATATTAATGATCTCAACGACAATATCAGGTACACTGGGATGGAGTTTATGCGATGCAAGCGCCTCTTTTACCGTCTCTCTGGTAACGATATTATTAAAAAACATTTATTACCTCATGTTACCGACAATATCTTTCACCAGATGTTTCAGAGACATCATGTAAGAACTATCTTCCACATAACTGAAACGTTCGTCAATATTTATATATATATCTTCAGCCGTATCTAATTCCTTTTTGTCCCGGGATTCAATGAAAACAGACTCAACGTTTAATATTGACAAAATCTCGATACGTTTTTTAACAAGTACCGTTCCAGCTTCAAACAGAACAACCTCATCTATTGCAACATCACTGGCGAGGACATCTCCCTCATGAGCTGATTTCAACTTTATTTTGTAGATGGCTGTTACCTCCGTTTTCTTTGCGTCTCCCCGCTGTTTTCCAGAGAAAAACCATAGCTGATACAGCCCCGCAGAAAATAATTATGCTTAATATCTGGAATTGCGACATTCCTCCCACCATCAATTCCGATTCGTAGTGTCTGAAAAAATCTATGAAAAATCTACCGAGTGGATACAGCATAAAAAATAAAAGCGCTGAAAAACCATCAAACCGTTTGTATCGTTCCAGAAACAATATTAGAATACATATAGTAAGGCCGAAAATTGAATTATACAATTGCGTGGGATGAATATGAACATCGGAAAAGTAATAACCTGCCACCGATGAGTCGGGAAAGACTATACCTAACGTCGCTTCCGTGGGTTTCCCAAAACAGCAGCCGTTAAGGAAACACCCCATTCTGGTAAAAAACTCGCCGAGACCCAGCGAAGGTGCAATAAAATCCATATACCTGAGAACGTTCAGCTTATGTTTTTTCAGGTAGATTGCCACTGCAATTGTTGCACAGATAACGCCCCCGTAAAGCATCAGTCCGCTTATTCCAATCTGACCGTCAGAGCCAATAGGCCAGAACATGGATTTCAATTCAGTGAAAAAACGTGTGAGAATTGGCGTATCTTTGCTTGCCCGAAACTCGCTATAATGGGTAATAATATAATACACCCTCGCCCCAAGTAGAGATGATATAACTGCCCAGATCGAGAGATTATAGATGTGATCAGGATTTTCTCCCGATTTTTGTGCTCTTCTGGCGGCCAACGTAATTCCGGTTAAGAAGCCTATCGCAAGCATAAAACCGTAACTTCGTATGGTGAATTTACCAATGGAAAATATTTCAGGGTGCATTGTATTCCTTTCAGTATTCGAGGCGATGAAATTTAAAATTCAGGAGCAGGCCAACCATCAAAGCGTTTGACAGACATGATGAACCGCCGTACGACAGAAACGGCAGCGGAAGCCCGGTAACCGGCATAATTCCGATGGTCATACCGACATTGACAACCATGTGAAAGGCAAACATAGTGGATATTCCAATCGCAGCTATGGACGTAAATGAGTTTTTAACTCCCGATGCTATCATTATCCCCCTGCAGACTATAAAAATTAGCACGAGGAGTACGACGAGCGCGCCGGCAAAACCGAGTTCTTCACCGATTATGCTGAAGATAAAGTCAGTATGGGCAAAAGGAAGAAATCCGAGTTCGGTAAAACGCCCTTTTCCAATACCCTTGCCGAATAGTCCGCCGGAACCTATGGCTATCTGGGAATTGAGAATCTGGTAGCCATCACCGAGAGGATCACCCTCGGGATTAAAGATCGTGGTAATCCTTTTTTGCTGGTACGGCGCAAGGCGATTGAACACGTACGGCATAGCGATACCGGCGAAGATGTTCATGCCGAGAATTATGCCCATGCTCGAAAAGCCGTAACGGGAATAATACAGTATCGCAAGAATGATAAACATGAAAAAAACCCATTCTATCGGGTGGAAAAACGGAATAAACGGTGCGGTAATAATCGCCGAAATCACGGGGGCAATAATAAAGAATAAACGCCGTGTGTCGAGCCCCGCCCAGTACAGCATGGGAAGCACTATCGCCCCGAAGACAAGCGCTGTTCCAAGATCGGGCTGTTTTATTACAAGCGCCATGGGGATACCGGCAATAATAAACGGTACAATGCATCTGGTGAACGAAATCGGCCGGTTATTCTTTTCCGACAAGTATCGTGCGAGCGCGCAGATAGTGGCAATTTTCACAAACTCTGAGGGCTGAAACCGTACAGGTCCTATATAGAGCCAGCTTTTTGAACCGCCGCCTTTAACTCCATAGAATTCTGTTACAATCAATAATATCAACCCTATAGCATAGAATATATAAGAGAAAGCATAGAGGAATTTCAAAGGGATTGGAATAACCGCAAGCATGAAAATGAATGAAATAACAGCCCATACTACCTGTTTCTTCCAGATGTCCGAGGACTCCATGTTTTCACCGGTACTCGCACTGTGGATCATTATTATCCCGATGACTATCAGGAAAACCACAGCTCCTATGAGCTGAAAATCCATGTTCCTGAGTAATTCCTTATTCATTGACAGCCGCCATGTTGTCGGGATAATAGAGAAAATATTCCGTAAGCACCTTCTTTACAATACGAACAGCAAGGGAAAACGGGTAATCTCCAGCATTTTCAGCCACACATGCTATCGCTATCGTGGGATTATCGTATGGTGCGAATGCTATAAAGAGCTTGTGGTCCGCCCCGTGAGGATTTTGTGCCGTTCCGGTTTTTCCGGCGATACGATGACCGGTAATTCGTGCGGACTTAGCTGTTCCGGCCGGATCATGTACAACACCTA
>JABHYP010000013.1 GCA_018656855.1 Candidatus Latescibacterota bacterium
AATTTCAATCTGCCGGATGAGAATTGGTTCGCATTCTTCAATTTCGTCCGCTTTCGGATCGCGATTTTTCGGTGGACGGCATTTCAGAATATTACCAATATACACATCCTCACGGCGAAGTTTTACCGCTTCAATCATCTTGGTAAGTAGTTTGCCGGCGCGACCGACAAACGGCAATCCTTGTTTGTCTTCATCGGCTCCCGGTGCCTCGCCGATGAACATGATATCCGCATCGGGATTACCATCGCCGAAAACAAGATTGATACGCTCTTTCCCGAGCGGACAGCGTAAACATCCACTTACGGTATCTTTAAGCTCATGAAGCGGCTTCCGGGAAGATATAACATCCTCTAGTGCCGATTCAGAAGGGCGCGAAGATGTGTTATGCTTCCGGTTGTCAACTGTTGTCTGTTGTCTCAGAGGATTATTTACGGTTTTCTCCGGTTCTATGGTATTCTCCCGGGATTCAGAAAAAATATGACAGGAATTTACATACCACTCTGTTTCGCCCATTTCCATCCTCTGAGCGATAAAAGCGGAAAGAAGCTGTCTGTCATTTTTTGTCAGGTTTCTTTTCAGTATCATTCTTAGCGGTTGAAATCTCTTCGGAAGAAGCTGTTTCTTCTTCCTCGTTTTTATAAATAAAGATTGTTTCATTGTTCTCGAGTTTTTTGAGAGCAATATTGACGGGCCTGATATCAATATCCGGCCTCATATATTTCTGAGCTTTTCTGTTTATTCCACGGGCTGTTTTTGAAATGGCGATAACAAGTTCATAAGGATTTAATTCATAAGACTCAAAAGAAGATTTTGAATAATCAATATCTGCCCGTTTTGTATCCATAAATAAACTCCCTCCATGATGAAAGTGACCGTTTACTTTTTAATTATTGGCTTCAATAATCGAGCCTATCTGAGCTGCCGCATTTGACAGCGTTTCATTCAAAACAATATAATCGTATTCCGCCATTCTCGCCATTTCCCCGGGTGCAGCATCAAGGCGTTTTTGAATAAGTTCCCGAGATTCAGTATTCCTGCTCTCAAGCCTTTCACGGAGCGCCTCTTGCGAGGGTGGCGCAATAAAGATTAGAACAGTATCGGGAAAATGTTTTTTTATATTAAATGCCCCGACAGTATCGGTATCCAGAATTATTGTCCTGTTATTATCCAGTGCATCCTGTACAGTGCTTTTCAGCGTGCCGTAACGGTTGCCGTGAACAACTGCCCATTCGACAAAATCATCTCTCTCTATTAACGCTTCGAACTCTTCGTCTGTAACGAAAAAATAATTAACACCGTCACGTTCGCCTTCGCGGGGAGGTCTGGTAGTCACGGAAACGGAAAAATTAATATCGGGAAATTTTCTCATGACCTCTGAAAGCACACTGGTCTTACCGGCTCCTGAGGGGGCTGAAACGACAACTAAAAGCCCTGTTGATTTATTATTTCCCTTCAAAGTGATTCTCGCTTAAAGTTCAAGGTTCATTGTTTCAGTTTTATAAAAAGCGAAATAGATACTTCAATCTATTCTATATTTGCCCCCTGCTCACGCATTTTTTCAAGCTCTTCCTTTATAAGCACAACCTTCTGGGAAATTGGTGCATCCAAAACCTTTGATCCGATAGTATTGGCTTCCCTGTTCATTTCCTGTAGTAGGAAGGAGAGTTTTCTTCCTGAGGTTTTGTCGCATTCGAGTTCCTGTTTGAACTGGTCGCAGTGCGATCTGAGACGTACGCATTCCTCGGTAATATCAACACGGTCAGCGTAAAGGGCGACCTCCATCGCAAACCTGTTCTCATCAAGTGCTTTAGTACCAATAAAGTTCTCTATCTTTTTGCGCAGCCTTGCTGAATTCGCTTTTACAGCTTCCGGCGATTTTTTTTCTATTTCATTGATAAAGCTGTTTATAACCTCAAGGCGGTTGCTAATATCTTTTCCAACGGTGGCGCCTTCATTTTCTCTCATAGCCTGGTGAGCTTTAAAAGCCAATATTACGGCTTCTTTTATTATTACCCACATGCTTTCAGGATCAAATCCGTTTTCTTCCCACTGGATTATTTCGGACAGTCCTAAAAAAGTGCGTACATCAATATTATTCTCAATTCCATAACGCGATGATATCTCTTCGGCAAGCTTGATATAGAGATCAATCGTTTCGTAATCAACCTTGAGCTTATCCGCCTTCAAACCGGGCTGATCAAGATTTATTGAAATAGTCACACGGCCGCGGTCTATATATTTCTGAGCAATTTTCCGCAGATCTCCCTCGTAGTCAAAAATAGATTTCGGCATTTTTACTTTAAGGTCAAAAAAGCGGCCATTCACACTTGAGACTTCTGCGGTAACATGTGTCCCGTTCTCAGTGTATTCGGATCTGCCGAATCCTGTCATACTTCTTATCAAACCGTCTCCTTTTTTACAATAATCATAATATTACACAATCTCTAAATATAAAGAATTTTAATAAATAAATCAATAAAAAGGATTTGTCAGGAGTTTTGTCTCCCCGGGAATGAAGTTCTTTGAAAAAGGTATCTAATTACTTCCCCTTTCATTAAACTATGAAAAAGAGTTCAGGGAAAAAACATGATAGAATTACTCAAACTACTTGCCAAATCTATAGATATTAGCTATTTTATTTTTGTTCTGGTGGAGAGATGACCGAGTTGGCTGAAGGTGCTCGCCTGCTAAGCGAGTGGCGGTTACAAACTGCCCCAGGGTTCGAATCCCTGTCTCTCCGCCATTTTTTTTATATGGTTCAAAACAGAATATTTCTCCAAACCACTACTTTACAATAAATCCCTCAATACCCGCTGTTTCTGAGAAATTTACCATCTCAATCTGTTTCACAGTCTTTTCCCCTGCCGCTTTCTGGTACATGGCATTCAGTTCATC
>JABHYP010000238.1 GCA_018656855.1 Candidatus Latescibacterota bacterium
AGGATTTACCACAATGGTTTCTGTTGCCATGCTCATGGTCTACTTCTGTCTTGATATCGTTGGGAAAAACTGGAAATACACGAAAGATAATAAGATATTCCGCTGGACACTCGGTCTGTGGATTGCTGTACCTGCCTTTCTTTCACCATTCTGGCAGCTGCCTGCGATCATAAAGAATATTCTTGCGATGGCGGGCAACCTTGTCCTTACACCTATCGCTATTTTCATTCTCATGTACTTTATTAACAAGTCGAAGTATGTAAAAGAATATACAGCGAGTATAACCAGGAACATCATTCTTGCCCTCACTTTGTTGTTTGCGTTGTTTGTGACTGTGTATCAGGCAATACTGATGTTTGGGTGAAACTCATGTAAATTATTAAGGTGAAAGCCCGTCGTTCTGGCGGGCTTGTTTTTTCTCAATCTCTGTTCTATACTTTACTATGTTAATACTGATAAAAATGGCTTAATACGGGGTGTGATGAATGGCATTTCCTGCCTCTGAATATATTACTTGCCGGCTGCCGGGACGACTGAAAATGCTGTTGTTTCTCATATTTCTTGTAGTCACCCGGCCCGAAGTTTCAGCTTCTTTTGTCATGGTGCGGGATGGTTTACCGTCATGCTTTATCGTGATTGCAAAAGACGCCCCGAAAGCCGAGCAGTATGCGGCAAAGGAGCTTTCCGCCTCCATCAAGCGTATTTCAGGCGCTGAACTACCTGTCAGAATTATGAATTATAATGATATTCCCAGGATTGGTCATGCCATTCTCCTCGGTCAGGGTGACTGGCTGAAAAGGGCTCGTTTCAGAAGAAGCGTAGAGGAAATGGAGGTTTTAGGCGGTCAGGGGGTGATTATCAGGTCATATAGTGAAAGCGAACCGGAAGCGCTCGTAGTTGCAGGGAAAAGTTCGCGTGGTACTATCTACGCCGTCATAGAGCTTCTCCGGAGGATTGGTGTACGATGGTATACGAAAGATGCAACATTCTTTCCGACTCGTAAAACAGTTGACCTCGGAGATATTGAGATAAGCGATTTGCCGTGTTTTGATTTTCGTGGAGTTTCTGTCAATAACGCCGAAATATCTCCCGAATGGATGATGCGTCTGAGACTGAATACCGGATATGGTTTTATGGAGAGTGAACTTGACTGTCCGCCTGTCTATAATTCCATGGTACTTACTTGTGATGAACTCATTCCGACGGAAGGTTTCAAAAACACGCCCTCACTATTTACACTTATTGAGGGGAAACGATCTCCTGATTTTACCGGACGATGCTTCTCGAACCCGGAGTGTGTGGAAATTGCCGCAGACAGCATTGAAGCGCACCTGTCACGTAATCCGGATGTAACATCTGTGATAATCAGCTTGCAGGACTATAGCGAGAGCTGTCAATGCAGCGAATGTGTCCGCAGAGGTGTAAAAGAGAAGAATTTAAGCGGCTCTGTGCTGATTTGGGTGAATCGTGTCGCCGAAAAAGTGAACAGGAAGTTCCCCGATACCCTCATTGAAATGACAGCAGCGGGAAATCTCGAGCCGCCTCCGAAAATGATAGAATCTGCTGACAATGTTGCAATCAGGCTCAGGCCTGATGATATAGACCAACGGCGATTCTATGAGGACTCGATTGATGAGAGGACGATGGAATTCATGGACCATTTAAGGGGCTGGAAGCGGTCGGCCAAGCGGATTCTAGTTGCCCATCCCTGTGCAAATCATGACTTCACTCTGGTACCTTTCCCTGATTTCCACCAGGTATTTAAAAATATTGACATGTATCATTATGAATTTATCGAGGGGTGCTTTTTCGTATGCTCCTCTGTGCCGGGAATAGCAGTGGCAGATGCAGAATTGCGTATTTGGATTTTGTCTGAACTGATGTGGGATCGATATCTTAATGGCGATGCGCTTGTCCGGGAATGGATGAAAGGTGTGTACGGTACAGCCTGGGGGCCTATGATGGATTATTTCAAACATGTGCAGAAAATCGCTCAGACTCCAAATGCCCGTATAACAGTGCACACCTACCCACTTGACTATATTTCGGATGACTGGCTGAGTGAGGCGGAGAGAATATTTCAGCGAGCTTTTGCACTTTCCCTTGCAGACAGCTCAGCGCACAGATATGTTATGAAAGCGCGGCTCAGCATACAGTATCTACGTTTTCTTTATGTTATGGAATCAGAGGTTATACAATCACTTGAAAAATCCGAAAAAAAAACATATCTTGACCTCCTTGAAAGATGGGAAAAAACGTGCGGAGAATTCGGATATGAAAGACTATCAGCAGCACAGACAGTTAATGAGTTTGCTGACAGTATCAGAGAAGCTGTAAAATGAGATAATAAAAGTAATCTGAAAGTTAATATGAGGTTGTGAATTAGAATAAAGCAAAACTCTAATAAGATATGGCTCAGCCCAATAATGCGTATCTGAAACACAGCATAATGGTAATCATTGAATCATCGTTAATCAGTGATTCAGACAGTATTTGTATTTATTCATTAACTTCTGTTAAGCTCACCAAAATATATAACTCCATTTTCTCAGGCACAGTCATTACAAGACACAGCCAAAGCAATCTTCTCAATTTGATTGCTTCGCGCTCTCTGTTCACTTGCAAAGGCATATGGTAATTGGGTTGCATTATTTATGAAGCTGTGTACTTAGAAAATTAAGTCATACTTAATCTGGCGAGCTTAACAGAAGTTTTGGAAGTAAAAAAAACCGTATACGTTTTCCTGTTTATTTCCGCGCACATACTGCCTGTTCTACAAGTCCGCAAAGAATGTGATACGCAAGTACATGGCCTTCCTGGATACGGGGAGTATCTTGTGAAGGAATCAGCAGGATGGAATCGCAAAGAGGCAGCATCGAGCCACCGTCTTTACCGGTCAGGCCTATAACCTGCATTTCTTTTTCTTTTGCCTTTTCGATTCCTTTAATAATATTTGGAGATTTTCCACTCGTGGAAAAAGCGATAGCCACATCACCGGGACTGCCGAGAGCATCGATCTGATGCGCAAAAACCTCATCATAGCCGAAATCATTTGAAAGAGAGGTCATGATTGAACCGTCAGTTGAGAGAGCAATTGCCCGCAACCCTCCGCGTTCTATGGCGAAGCGCCCGACAAGTTCAGCAACAATATGCTGTGCATCAGCCGCC
>JABHYP010000239.1 GCA_018656855.1 Candidatus Latescibacterota bacterium
CCCATGCCCCCAAGCCATGCCATTTTTCCCGATGACTGCGGGGGCGGAAAATTCAAATCGCCACGAATCGCCTTCACGGGGGAACGCCTGGAGCACCGCTTTAGAGGATCTGTCGGTTCTCGCCAGCACCAGCACGAGCTGGTCTGAACCCTGGAGGGGATCGGAGGGCATGTAAGAGCGTAACGTAGAAATAAAAAGCGCACATACCGCGCCAAGGACGATGACTGTGAGAAAGATACTGCCGAGTATTATCTTCTTTTTTTTCAATTTTTCATTCCGAAAACAGGTTAAAAGTTTCAGGTTTTCAAATTCAAAGTTATTAATTCAAGATTCGGAATTTTTTTCTTTTGCCGCAAAAAGACGCAAAAGATAATTGGTCAACGTGTAGGGGTAATCCTATGTGATTACCCTAAAAATTTGAACCGGGATTTCCGGGATTAACAAGGATTACCATGATTTAATAATCCGGGTAATCTCATAAATCATGAGAATCGTGGTTCAGAAAGCGATAATGAATATAATATATCAATTTCGTCCGGATTATTCACAAGAAAATTATTTCACCATTATGAATGTAGTGAATACAGAGGGGGAAATTTAAAAATAATCCGGCTCAGATTCACACCTCGCTGTATTTCTCATACAGGAAAAGTCCTGGAATGATAAAGGTGAATCCTGCCAGCATGCAATAGTAAGCGGGTGATCCCGACAATCTTAAATTTGCCAAATGATATGTCGGTGAACCAGTTACTCTTTCAAAAAATACCGAGAAGATGGATAAACTTGTCACAAATACTGCAATCCACACAAGTATACGGCGCCGTTTAACAGTTTCCTTAACACCCTGTGCCAGGCACACCATGCCGCAATAGACGAAAATTCTCATAAAATATGAAATACTATCTTTCAAATAAACGATGAACATTCCGATTAGTATGGATTTATCCGGTAGAAATGTTATCAATTCAGGGTCAGCTTTTACCGCTCTCCACACATAAATTATGTTTTTTATATCCCTTCCTATCTCAAACAAATTTAGTGCTAAAATCGGAAGTATTCCCACACTGATGACTGCCAGAAACTTGCAGAGCATACTTGTGTATTTGGGAACAGGCACAGAAAGCCCGAGATAGTGTGTTTTGGTTTTTCTTTCGATATTCAGT
Source organism: Candidatus Latescibacterota bacterium (assembly GCA_018656855.1). Classification (GTDB taxonomy): domain Bacteria; phylum Latescibacterota; class Latescibacteria; order Latescibacterales; family Latescibacteraceae; genus JABHYP01. The sequence goes on from JABHYP010000239.1 coordinate 1,164, forward strand.
GAGTAAGCGAGTATTACGGGTAACATGAAAACTGATGCAAACACGAATCTATGGCCAGAAAAATTAATAAGATGAGGATACTGTATGCCTGGAAAAGTACGGGTAAGAAAATCATAGATATAAGCAGCGACTGATAATATGAAAAGAATCACTGCCAGGCCGGAGATACTTTTAAGTTCTTTCCAATACAGCGCCAGATATGGTTTCATAGCTTATCCTTTTTCACACATCACTGTACTTCTCATACAAAAAAGACCCAACAAGCAAGAAAAGTAATCCCATCGCAATCATATATCCGCTGTTGACCAGCAAACCGTGAATTCTGAAGTCTATAACGGATTGAAAATATAGCTGCAAAGCTTCATCACTTTGTATCTGATGACCTGCCGGTACAGGTCCGTAAAAAAACCGCAAAAATTTAATGAGCCAGAGCGAAAAAAACTGTGCGGTCATTAAAAAGATAAAAACAATAACCGTTTTATATTTTTTCAGCGTGGTTTGAAGAGATTTGGCTGCACAGAGAATCCCGGAAACCATAACAACGGTGGAGAGAATTAAAATAATTGTGGAAAAAAATATTAATGTCTTATTGTAATCTATTTGGCGGTCAAACATTATATGAAATATAGGTTTCCCAAATTTCCACAGTTGCCTTGGGAAAAATGGTAACTTGAAAATCAACGTTCCTACGGGGATGATGAAAACCATGCTGAGAAGCGCCGCGTACGTGCTGATCATGACAGTCTGGCGGCTGACAGGTAGTGAAAACAGGATATGATTCCTCTTAGCTCCTGACTCAATAATTAAGGAATAAAAAACAATAAAAGGAAGAGAATACGTCGTAAGAAATAATATCCAGATAGAATAGCTTTGTTCCATGTCAAGTTCGCCAAACGGGATATAAATGCTTATTAAAGAAAAAGTATATATTCCATAGTATGCGAAATAGAGAAAAACTGCGAGAATGAGATTATTTCTCACTTCACTTCGATAGAGATTGAAAAACTGCTTCATGTCTTTTCCTTCTTATACGTCACTGTACTTTTCATATACCACAATACCGACAAACAGAAATAAAATTCCCAAACCGATCAAAATAATACTATTGGCAAAGATCGTTTGAGTTAAAAAACGATCCCCGGCAGATTGTAAAGCATCAACGTTAGCTGAAGCAGAATGTGCGAAGGGTGGGTAAGTACCGAACAAAGGTCTGATAAGTTTTAAAAATCCGAGTGAAATCATTTGTGCGAAAAGAATGAAAAACAGAACCGTAAGCGCTTTGTAGCGTTTCACCGCCTCATATACTGATTCTGCCGCGCTGAGTATGCCCGACATGAATATAACAGGCGAAACCAGGGATAGAAGTACACTTGCCAGTAAGAAAAAATTACCGTGGTTTGCAAGTAGTATAATGCTTTTGCTTATTCTTGGGGTTAAGAAATTCCACCTGGGAAGCAGCGTTTCGCTCACGAGAAATCCAATGGGAAGGATGAGGATTATACTGGTATATGCAAAAAACTTGACAAGTACAATTTTCGACCGTTTCACCGGCAGCGAGTATTGAAGATGCGTTCCCGCCGCTCTTCGGTCGATTGTGAAAAAAAAGAACAAGGATATGGGCAGCATAAACAACATCGTTTCAAAAAAGGTAAGCCAGAAAAAGCTCATATGCCTTCCGGAACTCATAATTTGAAGATATTTATACAATCTAAAGTTTGTGAAAAAGAGAAACACTGCGAGGAGCTTATTTTTGTTTACTTCATTAAAATAGAGTTTCAGATACGATCTCATTGTCATGTACCTCATATGTCAATATATCGTTTAATAATGTATAAACTTACACTCAGAAACAGACCGCCGAGAATCAGCGGATACAGGCCGTTTAACAGCCCGATGTATGCGTTCTCATGCATCCTCATCCCGGGCAAATAACTCCATGCATACGAATCTAACGGTTCGAAAAGCCTGAGTTCGAACACTTTTTTCAAACCTGTGATAACTTTTCCGGATACCTTATACATTCCGATAGAAAGTACAATACCATAAAAGAGACGGTACCGTTTCACAGAATACGCAACCGCACCGGTCAGAGAGGCGATACCGAGGAGCCACATAATCGATGCAAACGTGTTCCAGGCATAGAGCGCCTGGTTCGAGACCTGGTATCTCAGAGGAAACAGTTCATAAACCTTCTGCTCAAAAATGTAATTACTCGCAGTAATCACAAAAACTACAACAATGGCTGTTGTCATCACAGCAAGGAATTTACACAGAATCACACTGTACCGTGATACCGGCAGAGAAAGCAATTGCTGCGAGGTTCCGGTATTCCATTCATCATAGATGGAGTAAAGGAGCAGGCCGGGAAGCACGAATATGCTCCAGAATAAAAACATTTCTTTGAGAGTATAATATTCATTAACAAAATAACCTTCCTCAAAAACAGCGGCGAAATCGGTGAAAAGTATGGATAGTATATTCAGAACATACACAATAAGCAGTATACTGAATGGTACAATAAGAGTCTTGATTTCTTTCCTGTACAGTGTGCGATAACGGTTCATTCTATACTCCACAGATCTTTAGCTGGTTTCCGCCACCTGCTCGAAAATACCCTCGAGCGATGCTCCCCTTTCCTCTCTCAGACGGTCGGCTTCGCCTGAAAGCACAATCTCACCCTTTTTCAGGTAGATGACATCCTCGATGAATTCCTCCACCTCGTTCACAATGTGTGTGGACATGAGAATTGTCTGCTCCCCGAACCTGAATTCGCTGAAGAGAGTCGAAACGATCTTCTTGCGTGCGGGAGGATCGATTCCGCCGAGCGGCTCGTCCATGAGCACAAGCGTCGCAGGCCACGAGAAAGCGAACACGATCTTGAGCTTGGCCTGCTGTCCTTTTGAGAGCGTACCGATTTTTACGTTATCCTCTACAGCGAGA
>JABHYP010000240.1 GCA_018656855.1 Candidatus Latescibacterota bacterium
ATGCTTCCCCCCCGGAAATGCCGAATTTACCCATAAAATAAATATCCAAACAAGTGGTATTACCGCAATAGATGCCTGGATCGAGGCAAGAAGTTTTGTCCCCCCGCGTCCTCTTTTAACCATTCTTGTGCCGACCAACGCGCCTGCTGCCAGCCCGGCCATGTACGAACCTGTAAGAAGCGCAATTCTACCGTAGAGGAAGCCGAATATAGACTGGTATGCCATAATCGCAAGCACTTCAAGTGATATTTCGGTCAGCCCCGTGGACATTACAGTGGCAATCACTTTTCGCGTAAGCGCTCCTTTGCCGGGCAGGAGCGCAAAAAATGCGGTGATGGTAATAACGGTAATTATCAGGACTATCAGAATGCCGGGATTAGCTATGGCGCTTATAAAATGTATAATGCGGGAAGCATCAAGATTGCCCTGAACGATGGTACGTGAAAAATAACCTGTTGGTTTTGTGTCGGAATTTATGGACGGCGACTGTACGGCGTCGAGATTCTCCGTTAAGAAGTTCATTCGTTCGGGCGCCATTGTGAAACGCAGGAAGTAATCCCTGACATAAGATGTTTCGATTCCCAGTTCTTTTCTTTTAGCTGCAAGGTATTCCCAGCCGAGCGAATCGACCAGTCCTGGGCTTTTACCGGCTGCAAAACGGCATTCAAGTCCTGGAAGCACTGTCACGGATGGAAAAGCCGACCTGAGAGTGTGACGGATAGATGCGAGAAACAAGGCAAGGTCTTCGGGGATATAGTTTTCGGAACCTGTCAGTGAAAAACCGAAAATTCCCCTCTCTGTAAGTCTGGACGATACAAGGCTAAAAAATTCGCCCGTGTAGTAACGGTTTGTAACTCCCGATAATGGCGCCGGCATATTCATGATGATTACATCAAATTTACTTTCGGTATTTTCAAGGAATGCTCGGCCGTCGATGAAAAAGGTTTCGACCCGTGGGTCATATTTCCAGGCTTCTTCAAGATATAAATCCGCCAATTCAAACAGGGCTGGATCAAGTTCCACACAGGCAACACGTTCGACAGATTCATATTTTAATACCTCGTCTATCAATCCTCCCGGACCGCCTCCAAGAACCAGCACGCTTTTTGGCTCTTCTGACGCAAGCATTGGTATGTGTACAAGATATTCACTGGTTTCGGGGTCGGGAGCGCTGAAAAGTGTCGAAGCGCCTGAATAAAATGTTATCTGTTCTCTGCGTTTGGTCACCCGGAGTCTGCCGTATTTTGTCTCTTTTTCACACAGGAGTGTCTGTCCCCTGTAGTAATACCGTGATGCGCTCTCATTCCACCACATGATAACCACAAGAAAGGCAGCGGGAAGGATGAGCAGATAGATATATCGGGATATTTTATGAGTAAATCTTCGCAAAAAAGCCGTAATAATACCGATTGCCGGGCCTGTGAGCGCTATTACGTTGTTGGTGGTTAAGGAAACAAGGATTAAGCTTGCAACGGCGCCTGCAAGAGCCGCTCCGGAAGCCTCAAGTGTGTAAGCCTTCCCAGCCGACGGGGAATCCTCGCGTTCGAGAGCTTTTACTCCCAGTGTGAAAAGAAAACCTCCCAGTATGTTAAAAGGAAGAAAGGCAAGAGCCACCGCTATACATTGAAGATCGTAGGGGATCAATTCACCCGGAGTAAGGCGGGCAAGGAATGGTACGGAACCGATAATACTCACGCCGAGGTAGCCGCATATTCCATACCAGGGAAGAATCGAATGAAACCATTTATAAGGATTGTCGAGACGTGATACCAGGCGGCCCAGGATTCCGCTGCCTACAGATGTCCATAGCAGCCAGAAGAATAGCGCAGCTCCTATTGTCAGCTCTCCCGCTCTGAATGTGGTGAGAATTTCACGCAGGAATGCAACCTGAGCCATCATCCCGATAATACCGAGTATGAAAACTGAAAGAGTCATGGTTTCTGTTTTACATAAGAAGGTGCACTGTTTTTATAAATGCAAAGCTGACAAGCCAGGCAAGACTTGTCGTATAAAGTACCATTATACCGACCCATTTCCATCCTCCGGCCTCGCGCTTTAGTATAGAAAGAACGGCCAGACATGGAACGTAAATGAGAACAAAGAGCATGAGTCCGTAAGCACTGACAGGATTCATTTTCGGGTCGTTCCTGAGCGCCTCTATCAGGTGAGATCTCTTTACATTTTCATCTTCGCCACCGACAGAGTAGATTGTAGCGAGAGTTGAAACAACAACTTCTTTTGCGGCGAAACCGGCGATGAGCGCTACTCCCACGCGCCAGTCGAGCCCGAGCGGTTTGAATACAGGTTCAATAATTTTTCCGAATCTGCCGGCATAGGTATGTTCAATGGTAACGGCATTTATGGTACGGGCTCTGTTGTTGAGTGTATTATCCGGTCCGGGAGTTTTCGGATACGTCATGAGAAACCACATTATTATTGAAGCAACGAGGATGATCGTTCCCGCCTTTTTTACGTACAATATCGTTCTTTCCCAGATATGAAGGAGAATGCTTCTCATAGTCGGTATTCGGTAGGGAGGTAGTTCCATTACAAACGGTGTTGAAGGACCGTGCGCGAAACTGCAAATTTTCGCTACAATCAGTGAAAGGAGAATACCTATGAGATAAATTGAAAAGATTACATTTCCTGCGTTCCGGGGGCTGAAAAAGGCTCCGGCCAGAAGAATATACACCGGCATCCGCGCGCCACAGCTCATAAACGGAACAACGAACATGGTAATCAGCCGGTCCCGCCTGTTTTCAAGTGTCCTTGTTGCCATAATAGCTGGTACCGTGCATCCGAAACCCACCAGCATGGGAAGAAATGATTTTCCGTGCAGGCCGAAGAAATGCATGATCCTGTCCATAATAAAAGCGGAACGTGCCATGTATCCGGTATCCTCAAGCAGCGAGATGAAAAAAAACAGTATCAAAATATTTGGAAGAAACACGAGAACACCGCCAACTCCGGCGATGATGCCATCTACAGCGAGAGATTGTATAAATCCGTGGGGTAAAATTAATGTCGCCAATTCTCCGAGCTTTTCAAAAAAGATTTCGATTAATTCTCCGGGGAAGGCTCCGAGTGAAAATGTTACCTGGAACATTATCCATAATATTGCCAGAAAGATGGGAAAACCGAGAAGTTTGTGGGTGAGAAC
>JABHYP010000014.1 GCA_018656855.1 Candidatus Latescibacterota bacterium
AAGAATCCCGCAGGATTTTACAGTGGCTGATTTCCAGTCCTCCCTGACCAAACTCCCCTGCAAAATAAAAATCATCCCACCGCTCATACAGTTTTTCTCTCTCCTCAAGAGGCATCCCATACCAGTCGGATGAACCGGGGAGCGGTATATACGATGACACCTTGACTTCATACGGTTTTGTTCTTTTAACAAATTCTATAGTCTTTTTAAGGTCTTCCTCCGTTTCACCCGGATAGTCGGACAGCAGGTAAAAGCTGAATCTGAGGTCGGCTTCATGCATTGCGGCACAACCTTCCTCTACCTTTTTATAGTTATAGGATTTATTCATTTTTTTAAGAAGAGCAGGACTTCCCGTTTCAATGCCTATTCGCACATCAGTGCAACCAAGATTTTTTAAAATCTTTGCTTGTTCATACGTAATCCTATCCGGTCTCCCATGGCAGCAAAAAGGTAGGTTTAGGCGATGAGTAAATTCCAGATACTCCAGTTTTTCTTCAAACCTGTAAAAAATATCTTCGTCCAGAAAAAAAATTGGCTTTACTTTTCCGCGCAATTTATAAGCATCCTCTATACAACGAAATACAAACTCGCGGGGATAATCATATATTTTGTCAGTGATTCTAAAGCAGTAGTTGCATCTGTAAGGACACCCGATGGAGTTTGTAACTACCCATTTGTATACAAGCTCCTGATTAATATCATAATAACACATTGGTACATCTTTGTAGGTATTAAGTTCGAGGCGATCGTTATAACATCCGGATTTACTTGAATCCAGTTCAGGACTATAATCGGGGTGGTCTTTTGTGATCATATAGTCAAAATCTACTCCGTTTTTGAGATAAACCGAAAGCGCTTCCTCGCCATATCCCCTTATCACAACATCACAGAGAGGAGTTTCAAGTGAATGATAGGGTATCGCAGAAGGATGAGCGCCGCCGCCGATTACTGTACAGCCTTTAAAAGTATCTTTCAAATAACGATAAATATCCTTTGCTTCAGGTACCTGCGGTGTACTTATCCCTAATCCGTAAACAGGAGCTTCGGGTATGACTGAATAATTATTTTCATATTCATCCATGTGAATTACTTTAACATTTAAGTCAAAATGATACTGCAGCCACGACTGCAGCATGATTAAACTTAACGTTAAAGATCCGAAAGGATTGTACATATTGCGAATAATCGGTTTTATCAGTACAAGGTCATAGTTTTCCATCAGTATACCTTATTTCTAATTCCAGATTCCAAATTCCAGATTTTTAGATTAATCAGTGACCTTTTGGCAGTTGCCTTAATGATATTTAGAGTTGAGTATTGAAAATTGAGAATTGTTTATTCATTATATACATTTTTCTTTGACACTTCACTCTATATATCGGCGGAAGACAAATAATTATTAAAACTCAGGATTTATTGTTATTAAAATTTGCCATTTCGGCAACCATCTCCGGGACAGTTGGCGGTTCAGAGTATCCAGCTGCTGCCCATAAATCACGGTTCAAAGCATCATTTTCTGTTGCAAGCGTCCGGTCTATAACGGTTTGTGCCTCGAAAGGATTTATTGTTATATCATCACGTTCATACTCTCGAACAAAGCATTTAAGCAATTCGAACTTTGAAATCATGCCTCCCGGAACTACATGTTGAACATGAGGGAGCTTAACACTATTGTAGATTATTCCATGGCAGAGCATAGCATAATGAAATGTAGTAATCCCGTTCCACCGGTGATTAGTGAAACCGTTCAATTCAGCATCGAGAGGCTGGCGACGAAACCATTCCAGAAGCGACACATAATCCTTTGACTCCGGCCCTATTATGGAGCATCGAATATGGCTGGCATTTTCCAGAAAAACTTCACCGAGACTCTTGGTTTTTCCATAAACATCAAGGGCATCATGAGGATCGCTTTCTATATAGGCTCCTTTTGATCCTGAATAAACGCAGTCGGTTGCGATCTGTATAACTCTCGTACCGTTTCGTGCTGCCGCGCGTGCCAGAAGATGCGGAAAAATGGCATTGACTCTCGCTGCATGTTCGATTTCTTCAGGATCGTCATCGTGAATGTAGGGTTTAATTTTACCGATAGCGTTGATAATCCACTGAGCATCACATAAAAGTTTTGTCAGCTTTGCCGTATCATGATCTTCTGCATCAAGTATCCGCCATTCGACATTTCTATAACGATCCTCCAACTCCTTTGCCTGTACGCCGCTTCTAACAGTAGCTATCAGATTAAAATCGGCTTTGCGCGATAAAACCTCCAGCACCATTGATCCAAGCATCCCGGATGCACCTGCAACCGCCACGACATTGTTATTCATGTCATGCACCTTTCATTTCATCTTCTTCAGCGTTCAATAATATCCCAGATATCCCAGTAACGCGAATCAAAGCGGATATCGTCATCCAAAGACTCTTCTAAAGTCCTTGTCGAGAAGAAAACGATCCGGGTATCATCGGTGAGCGACATAAAACCGTTTGCGTAGCCGGCAGGAATATATAAAACAGCCGGTTTTTTTTCGGCAAGTATATAGCGATGAACCTGTGAGTCCTTTGATGGTTGAGCCCAGTCATCGATTTCCACAGCTCCGATTATAGCAGCACCCTGAATTACATGGACATACTTAGCTTCATGTCGGTGGGCATGCCAGGCTCTTACAAAGCCGCGGGAATGATTGGCAACCATATAAAACCGCTTAACATTTTCAAAATGAAAATCGTTAATAAACGAAATCTGTCCGCGATCATCCACTGCAAGTCCACCCTCGATGAGGCGCGGTGTTTCCGGTTTGGGACTACTCACTTTTTAATTTCTCCCGAAGCAAAATGATGAGTTTTAAACATTGATAGATACACCTGATTTGTGTAACGGGGATTTTCAACATCCTTGAGACGGTGAGTTTCCAGGAGTTCCTTGACCTCCTCTATCCCGTCATCAATTGAATACTGCGGTTTAAAATTAAGGATATTGCGGGCTTTATCACTGTTTACCCTATAATTTCTCGTATCCTGAAAATGCATTGGTGTGACCTCAATTTCCACATCAGGGAAATGGTTACGTACCTGATAGGCGAGATCAATGATTCTTACATTTTGCCGGTGCACATTGAAAATACCCGTATGAGTTGCGGTTAGGTTATCGATAATCACACGGGCAGCATCCTTCACATGCATCATGGGGCGGAACTGTTCACCGCCGAACACTTTGATTTGGCCCTGACAAAAGGCTCGCACTGTAAGCGTATTAACCGCAAGGTCCATTCTTATACGTGAAAACTGGTCACCCACTCCAAAGAGCGTACCAAACCGAAAAATAATACTGTTTTTCTTATCAAGAGCTTTCTCCGCTTCCCGCTTTGTAACCGCATAAACAGATAGGGGATTAAGTCCACAATTCTCGTCGAGTTCACCATCTTGGGCGCCGTATACAGAGCAGGTCGACATAAAAATAATTCTACCGTCAAAATTTTTTGCCAGCCACTCAACCGAATTCTGGTTTATTACAGTGGTAATCTCAGGGTTCAGCGCGCAGGCACCGTCACCAACAAGTGCTGCGAGCCATATAACAGCATCAGCCCACTCAAGATTCTTCTGTAAAAGCTCCCTGTCGCGAATGTCACCATACACAAAATCTACCTTTTTGCGATAACTCTCTTCATAGAGCAGAACATCATACACACGAAATTCATGGCTGGTTTCAAGAAGGAGATCGGTAATAGCTCCACCGATATATCCGACACCGCCGACAACTAATACTTTCATATATATACCTTAATTTAAATGTAAATTTATCCCAAATTTAACTATAGTAATGTTAACAAAAATATATGTATATATCAAGAGAAAACATACATAATTATATGCCAATATCAGCATCATGATTTTTCTTTACTTCGATGAAGTCTTGATAAAACATACAGCATAAAAAATATAAGTACCTCGCAAATCGTTGACCATATCCGTGCGCCGACAGATATAATATAAGCGGTTTCTCTGCCGTAAACCGGCTGAAGCATTTCAGCCAGCGCTAACTCGCGCACACCAATTCCCGAAGGCGCAAAGATCGCAATCAGTCCACCGATATGGGCAAGCGCATAAGCGGAAACAATCCGGTAGATGTCGGCAATATTAACATGAATGAACGAATACAGAAATGCTACAAGTGTGCCTCCGATTAATATCCAGTAAATAATGTAGAGAAAGAAGACTTTCAGTATAACTCCGGGTGATATGGATATTGGTTTCAGATGTTTTAGTGGAGGAATAACTTTGCCTATAATATCAATAAAAGTTGCATTCTTAAGAAGGAATATACTTGAGACTATCGTCAGTAATAAAATAATAACAGGCAATAGAAGTCCGGTATAGTTCTTAACCTGAACGGGCATTGCTATAAAGATAGCCGCGCTAATAAAGAACATGACTTCAATTATTGCTATACGAGAAGTGATATTCGCAGAAATATTATGCTCTTTTGCCAGTTGTGCACGCAAAACAATCGTTGTTACCTTGGCAGGAATGTATCGTCCCATAAAAGAATAAAACCAGATACTGTAAGCTTTAAAAAAATCAAGATTCTTATAACCCTGGCTTTTAAGCAGGATCTGCCAGACCATAGTCGGTGCTACAAATGATACTACTGAGAGGAGAAATGAAAGAATCAGTGGTAGAGGGCTAAACGATAATGTAAATTGTTGGATGTCCCCATATCCAAGATATAGAGTCCTGAGTATAAAAAAAATAATACCAATTATTAAACTGTGCTTAAGGATAAATTTTACTTTAGTCATCATTATGTTTATTCATATCCTTAAACGATTTTTTTATTACAGCGGGTACACCAGCTGCCATAGAGTAATCGGGTACATCTTTTGTGACCACAGCACCGGCAGCTACAATTGCATTTCTCCCTATGTTGACGCCAGGTAGTATTATAGCTCTTGCACCGATATAAGCACCTTTCTTAATATGAATGCCACCGGTTGTATTTTCTAAAATGTTCATTTCCAAGTGATGACGAGGATATGTTGAGTGTGCAAGAAGCATAACACCAGCAATTATGGTCACATCATCTTCTATTTCCACAAGAAAAGGGTAACCGTCATCTATAAATACTTCAGTACCTATAAATGTGTTTTTGCCGATTATTACACCGCGCATTCGATGCAGTGTACATCGTACAGGAGGAGGAAGTATTGCGATATAACGGGCTGTCATATGAAGCAAACGCCACCAGATAGCACGGAAAATTTTTATGCCCGCAGAGGGCATTGGTTCAGACGGTTGTAACGGACCTATAAAACTTTGAAAAAGACCCATCTTTTAAACAATCCCTTTACACAATAATATTTCAGTAAAAAATAGCTTCTAAAATATCCAGATTAACCGTGGCATTGGGTATAGCTTCGCAGCCGAACCAGCATCCTTCACAGTTACTTACTGTCTTTCTCGCCCGCTCCATTTCCGGGCTTTTCCAGACAGCATTAAAATCCTCATTCCTCACATTTGTCACAGGCTTCGCAATCACAGAACAGGTCAATACATCTCCGTTCGGGAAAAGCCTGAAATATGTGTTCAAAGCTGTGCATTTGAATTTCGGTTTCTCCAGCTTGTTAAGAACTCTGTTCTCAAGCCCTTTGAAATAATACTTGTAGGCAATATCACGTATGAAACTGGTTAGGTGATATCGCTCAACAACCTCCCTCAGTTTCAGAAAATCATCCCTGGAAATAGTTCTCCAGTAGTTTTTTTTATCGGTCTCGCTTGCCTCTGAATCAAAAAGATTATTCTCAATACCGTAATGGATATTAGTGATCCCGATCTTTTTCAGCACAGGTTTCAGGGTTGGCCACTGAGTTTTATCGCCGAAAAACATTGTCTGGTTCACTGCCAGGAAAAACTTCTTTTCTTTCCTGATCTCCACAAGCTTCTTCAGGGTGCCCAATACTGTGTCAAAGTAATCCGGGATGCCGCGCATAGTGTTCACGAACTCACCCACACCATCCAGAGAAACATTCAAGTGCAGCCGTGGATTTGCTGTCCGGCCGACAGTATCTAAAATCCTGTCGGTTAAAAGACCGTTTGTGGTAATCTGAACCATGAGTCCGCGCTCATTCAGTAAATAATCAATAATATCCGACAGATCTTTGCGCAGGAAGGGTTCGCCGCCTGTTATCTTGACAACCCTGAGATCGGACATCTGGTCGAAAACCGCCCTGATTTCAGAAAGTGTCATCTCATCACCATCATGTCCCATTTTCCATATATCGCATGCCCTACAGCGGGCATTGCAACGTAAAGTGGGAATGAATGTAACAAGATACGGTCCCTGTTCAAATCCCAGTTTTCTGGCAAGAACATAGGTAAGGATACCCGCTAATCCTTTTTTAAATACCTTCAATATGTTCGTCCAATCTTTTATGCACTCATGAACCTCGAAAATTATAAAAAAACATCAATATATAGAACGCATATCGGAAGAAAATGTAAAATTAGCATTCGGCTCATTCGGACTGCTCACTGCTGTCGCTTGCAAGGTCATGTTTTTTCGAGTCACCGTATTCAGACCGATAGTTTACGATGGCTAATTCCTGTGCCAGCCGTGAAACCTGTCGCTGAAGCAACGTGTTTTGTGTACTCTGCCTGAAAAACATTGCATATAGTGTCAGGATTGCCACGATAAAGAGGAAGTACATGCGGTTTTGCATCATCGCCCCGACTCTGAGTGGCTCAAGCAAATCGGGAAACATCCCAAACAGGCCAATTAAGATCCATATAAACACCCACATGACAGTTGAACGTATAGAGGACCGTTCACGGGCAAAGAGGCGAAGTGTGCCGATAACTGCAATAGTTGAGAAAAAGAGGATGACGAGATTAACAATACGCATTGGACTAAACTTTCCTTGTGAGAATTGAATACAAAATCGCCCTCGATACACCCCAGCCATATCGGAATAAACCCTTGTGTGAAACACCGCTTGAGCGGGCTTTAAGTGTAATGGGTACCTCTTCGACAGTCAATCCAAGCCTGCTGAATCGGATGAACATCTCAGCAGCCAGATATTGCGGTTCAAGCATCCGGTCGAGCAAGGGGAGGGCTTTACGCAGAGACTTGCTCCTGAAAGCGCGAAAACCGCACATGCTGTCGGTCATGTTGTATCCGGTAATCATGTTTAATAATCGTGTCAGCCACGGAAGAAAAAAGCGGCGTGCCCAGGGCGCACCTTCGTAATTTGACCCAAGAATCCGTGAACCGACGATGATGTCGGCACCAGACTCTTCCATTCTCTTTATAAAATGTGGAATTTCATCAGGATCATGCTGGCCATCAGCATCCATTTCAATAATGACATCATAGCCTCCGTCAAGAGCCACTTTAAAACCGGTAAGTACAGCAACTCCCTGCCCCAGGTTTATTGGATGTTTTACAACTGTTGCACCACAATTATCAGAGGTTGAAACCGTTGCATCTGATGAACCGTCATCAACAACAATAACCTCCCCATAGCATTTCGATTTTTCTATAACTTCCGAGATGTTGATAGCCTCATTTAGAGCGCTGAAAACTATGGCTGCTTTCAAAATTACTCTCCAATACAGTGGGCAGGAACACCCGCAACAGTTTTCCCGGAAGGCACATCATCAATAACGACTGCACCTGCGCCCACAATAGCATCGTCTCCTATTGATTTGCCAGGAATCACCGAACATCCGGTATAAAGTTTTGCTCGTTTCCCAACTTTTACCCAGCCGGAAATGGTAGTACGAGGTGCAAGGTTTGAGAAGTCCTCTACAATGCAATCATGCTCTATAATGCATCCGGCATGAATCATAACATGATTTCCTATTACTGCAAAAGGCTGTATTACTGCGGTTGGATTTACTAATACACCAACTCCAATTCGAGCAGTTGAAGCGATAGTCGCAGAAGGATGAATTAGCTCGGTAAAGCTGTATCCGCGTTCCAAGAGAGTATATACTATATCTTCTTTTTTCCTGTTATCAGACACAGCAACTATTAACCTCATATCTGAAGAAGGTTGAAACGTCTCTAATTTGTCCATTCCACCTTCAACTGAAACACCACCAAAGTCTTTTCCTGCAATCTCAGGATTGTTGAAAACATCCAGAATCCCCATGATGTTAATATTCGGTTTTGTTTTGGCAATCTCAACAGCATACTTTGCCTGTGCTCCAGCGCCAATAATCAGAAGATTCATAAATAAACCTCTTCTTCACCGGTGAAACTGTTTAATCTGCCCGAATTTCTCCAGCATCTGCCGCACACCGGATTCAAGATCAAATTTAAATTCGTATCCGGCCCCGATCAACTTCTTATTGGAAAGATGATAGCTGTTGAAGGGCACCGCATCGTCCGTAGTATGAATTTCCGTACCAGGAACAAGGCCTTCTATTGTCTCTGCCAGTTCACATATCCTGTACGAGTTACAGACAGCGTGATATATCTGCCCGCGTGCTTCGGGCAGTGCAGCAAGATATTTGGCGGCTCCGGCAGCATCCATGACATGAACGGTCGGACGATAATTCCTCCCGCCGCCGTGAAGCATGATAGGTTCACCCTGCAGCGCCTTTTTAACAAAAATATTGGTCACAAGATTAAACCGAACACCGGGCGAATAACCGTAATTTGTTCCGAAACGCACTATCGTGTAATTATCATTGTCACAGTTCATCAGGTGTTTTTCAACCGCTACCTTGCTTTCTGCGTAAGGCAGTCTGGGTGTAGGTTCATCTTTCTCATCCAGGTTCATAAATTTAACCGACTCATCGACTCCCCCAAACACATTTCCGGTAGAAGGAAAGATAAAACGTGTTTCTTTCCCGCAAAGGTCAGCAACTCCCATTGCACCCTCGTAGTTCACTTTCCATACGGCGTCTTTCTTGTCCTTGCTCTTCTCAGCCTCGACTTCAGCGGCCATCATGTATACTATATCGGCACCTTCAACGATTTTCTTCACCGAGTTTGTATCAAGAATATCAGCCTGGGTGTATGAGACATGGTCAGGCAGGTTGGCGATAAGTATCGGTACGAACTTTTTGTCCACTGCAAGAATCTCGTGCTCACTTTCCTCACGATATAACTCTATAAGCGCTGAACCAATATATCCCAGAGCTCCAAGTATAACAATCTTCAAACTATTCTCCTTCGCTAATATATATGTGTATCGTATTAAAGTGAGCGCATTGCTTCAACAACGCGGTCAAGTTTCGTACGGCTCATAGCCGGATGATTCGGAAGCCCCAGCAATCTGCCCGAATATCTCTCGGCATTCGGAAAATACAGATCCTCATATCGAACAATTTTTCCCTCAAACGGGCAGTTGATGTCATATTGCCGGTTAAACGGGCTTTTCTCTCTCAGCAAAGGCTGGCGATAAAGCGGCTCCCTGTAACGCTGGCGTGTCCCAATGCCCATTTCGTGCAGTTTTTTACGAACCTCTGAAGTTGTCATGCCGATAATATCTTCTTTGATATAAACCGGACACCAGAAAAATGTGTGTTCAATATGTGGTTCAAAATTCTGGATACCAATCCAGTCCAGGTCTTGAATCCCTTCATAGATATATAAAGAGTTCTCTCGTCTTTTGCGGTTAAACTCTTCGAGCTTTTCGAGCTGTGCAAGCCCGATGGCAGCTTCCAGTTCGGTCATTCGAAAATTATACCCAAGCATGAGATGATCATCCCGTCCTTCCATACCATGGTTGCGCATCAAGCGTGCTATCCGGGCTGTTTTTTCATCATCGGTCGTAATCATTCCGCCTTCACCTGTTGTCATATTCTTTGTCGCAAAAAAAGAAAATGCGCCT
>JABHYP010000241.1 GCA_018656855.1 Candidatus Latescibacterota bacterium
CCTACATAAAACTACGTTTTTTTTTTCTTGTCTGAAATTCTATATTACTTTATATTTAGTATTCCATGAGCGGGAATAGCTCAGTGGTAGAGCTCCACGTTGCCAACGTGGTTGTCGCGAGTTCAAGTCTCGTTTCCCGCTCCATTTTTTTCATTACGCCCCACCTGTTCTCACCCGTAACCCTTAATTCAACAGAATGAAATGCGACGCATCAAGCGCAAGGGGTTTTCTTGACATTTAACGTTAATTTATATATTTTACATCTTTGGATTCTTTAAACGTTTCTGTTTAAATTATTTTTTGTTATTCAACTATAATTAATTGTATTTTATACAATTATGGGGGGATACATGTCGATTAAGAGGATAGGAATTCTTACAGGCGGCGGCGATGCCCCCGGATTAAATGCTGTTATTAGAGCGGTGACTGTTAAGGGAATTAAGTCCGGTTATGAAATAATCGGGTTTGAGGAAGGGTGGCGCGGTCTGCTGGAGAAGAAGTTTCGCAGGCTGACCATCGATGATGTAGAGGATATACATATTAAGGGTGGAACCATTCTTTTCTCCTCAAGGACGAATGTTGACAAAATTAAAAACGGTTTCAATATTGCCAGGAAAAATCTTAAGGAAGCCGGAGTTGATGTCCTCGTGGCAGCGGGAGGAGAAGATACGCTTGGCGTTGCACTTAAGCTTCATAAAGCCGGAGCGAACGTGGTCGGCGTACCGAAAACCATCGATAACGATGTCAATGCGACTGATTATACTTTCGGATTTGATACGGCAATTAACAGGATCAGCGGTTTCCTCGATATGCTCAGAACAACTACACAGAGCCACAACCGCATCATGGTTGTTGAGGTTATGGGTCGCCATGCAGGATGGATGGCTCTTCACGGCGGCATAGCCGGCGGAGCGCACATGATCCTGATTCCAGAGGTTCAGGTTGGAATCCGTGAAATTTGCGATGTGATTAGTAAACGGTTCGAGTCCGGCAAACGCTGGGCGCTCGTTGTTGTGTCTGAAGGCGCTGCTATTACCGAGTTGATGAAGGATGTAGCCCATTCTTCCCAGCTTGATGATTTCGGGCATGTCCAGCTTGGCACCGGAAAAGGTATCGGGGATGTGCTTGCAAATGCCATCGAGTATGAAACCGGCTATGAGACACGGTCGATTGTACTCGGTCACCTCCAGCGGGGCGGAACGCCCACCGCATTTGACAGAGTACTGGGAACCCGCTTCGGTGTGCATGTCATCGAGATGATAGAAAAAGGTGAATTCGGCAAGATGGCTTCTCTGCAGGGTTCTGAGGTAAAGGCGGCCTCTCTTGAGGACGCAGTCGGCGAGCTGAAAACGGTAGCCGCCCATAGATATGAAACGGCGCGATTGTTTTTTGGATGACGATATTAATAATGAATTTTTATTCTCAATTCTAAAAGATAACAACGGACTACGGATTAATTAAATCTGGAATATGAAATTTGGGATTTGGAATCTATTTCTTAGGGGGTAAAACATGGCTTTAGTTCCGATGCGCCTGCTTCTCGATGAAGCAGCAAAAAAGAAATATGCGGTAGGCGCCTACAATGTGAATAACATGGAACAGATCCAGGCGATAATGGCAGCGGCACAACAAACAAGATCGCCCGTAATTATCCAGGCTTCCCGCGGCGCTCTAAAGTATTCAAATTTTATTTACCTGAGACACCTTATGCTTGCCGCTGCTGAGGAAAATCCGGACATTCCCATTGCAATGCACCTTGACCACGGTAACAGTCTTGAAACCTGCAAGGAAGCTATCGGGCTCGGTTTCACTTCGGTTATGATTGACGGTTCACTGAAGGAGGACAGCAAAACACCTACAACCTACGAGGAGAACCTCGAGGTTACTATGAGTGTGATCGAGTATGCCCGTCCGCTCGGCGTAACTGTCGAGGCCGAGCTTGGAACTCTCGGCGGTATTGAGGACGGAGTCGGTTCAGGGCAGGTTAACCTTACCGACCCCGACCAGGCAGTGGAATTTGTCGAAAAAACAAAGGTTGATGCGCTTGCTGTGGCTATCGGCACATCTCATGGTGCATATAAGTTTAAGGACGAACCAAAGCTTGCTCTCGACCTTGTACAGGAGATTAACCGGCGAATCCCCGATACTGCGCTTGTTATGCATGGCTCATCAAGTGTTCCTCAGGAACTCGTTGATATTGTAAACAAATACGGCGGCAATATGCCCAATGCTAAAGGCGTTCCCATGAGCGCTATACAGTCGGTCATACCCTATGGAGTAAGGAAGGTTAATATTGATACGGACGGCCGCCTTGCTATTACCGGCGCTATTCGCAAGGTGTTTGTGGAAAGTCCTGAGAAATTTGATCCCCGTGACTATCTCAAACCTGCTCGCGAGGCTCTTACAAAGCTTGTAACACAGAAAATGCGAGACCTCGGCACTGCCGGACATGCTGATGAAATCAAAGATAAATCACTCGATGATATGATTGAATTTTATAAACAGTACGGTTTGCTATAAAAAACTGAGTTTACATAAATTAACCTTACAAAACGTTTGAAAGGAAATGTTAAAACATGGCAATCAAAATCGGTATTAATGGCTTTGGACGTATCGGCAAACTTGTGTTTCGTGCAGCGGTTGCTGATGGTGATTTCGAGGTGGTAGGTATAAACGACCTCATGGATCCCAAAACAATGGCTCATCTTCTTAAATATGATACAACGCAGGGAAAATTCGACGGAACAGTAGGTGCCGCCTCTGACGGTATCATTGTGAACGGCACGAAAATTCCTATTTCCGCTGAAAGAGATCCTGCAAATCTGCCCTGGGGCGACCTGGGCGCTGAAATGATTCTGGAATCCACTGGCCGTTTTCCTGACGATGCATCGCTTCAAAAACACCTCGATGCCGGCGCGAAGAAAGTCCTTCTTTCCGTTCCGCCCAAGGTTAAAGGCGAGACTAAAATCAAGGTCGTGGTACTTGGAGTCAATGACGATATCCTGACACCGGAAGACACCATGATTTCCAATGCTTCCTGTACCACAAATTCTCTTGCTCCTCCAGTGAAAGTGATTCATGAAAGATTTGGTCTAGTCAAGGGATTTATCACGACGATTCATTCTTATACCAACGACCAGAATATTCTTGATTCGGTGCACAAAGACCTCCGCAGAGCTCGTGCAGGCGCTGCCAATATCATTCCTACCACCACCGGTGCAGCTCGCGCTGTGGGCAAGGTACTGCCTGAACTTGACGGAAAACTCGACGGTTGTGCGGTTCGTGTTCCGACTCCCAACGCGTCGCTAACCGACCTTGTTGCTGTTCTTGAGAAAAATGTCACAGCAGAAGATGTAAACAATGCGCTAAAGGAGGCGGCTCAGGGTCCAATGAAGGGTATTATTGATTACCTCGAGGATCCGATAGTATCGAGCGACATTATCGGTAATCCTGCTTCGGCTGTCATAGACAGCCTGATGACCAGTGTCATGGGCGGTAATCTGATAAAGATTTTCTCATGGTACGATAACGAATGGGGTTACTCGAACCGCTGTATCGACCTGTTCAGGAAAATGGCTCAGTAGTCGGCAGTGAATTTAAAAACCTGTGAATCCCGCGGATTCTTGAGAGTGAGGTCCGCGGGATTTGTTACTAAGTGGTTCTTTTCATAAATAAGGTGACATATTAAGCTTAAATAAGGCACAGTCTTTGCGAAGTATAGCCGAAGCAATGACATATGGTAATTACGTTACAGTATTTATGAAACTGTGTACTATAATATGAGGTTTGTACTATGGCGATCAAAACTGTTGAGGATATTGACCTGAAAGGTATGCGTGTCATTGTCAGATGTGATTTCAATGTTCCGCTGGATGAAAATTTAAGAATTACTGACGAGAAACGCATTGTGTCCTCCCTACCCACAATTCGATACATTCTCAAGCAGGGCGCAAAACTGATCCTTATGAGCCATCTTGGCAGGCCGAAAGGTAAGCGTGTTCCCGAAATGAGCCTCGCCCCCGTTTCCAAAAGCCTTTCAAGCCATCTCAATACCGATGTGAAGCTTGCTTCCGATTGTGTGGGCCAGGACGTTGAAGAGCTTGTATCCTCCATGAAAGACGGAGATGTCCTTCTACTTGAGAACCTGCGGTTTCACGATGAGGAGACCGGTAACGATTCTGAATTTGCAGAGAAGCTTGCTTCAATTGCCGATGTTTATGTAAATGATGCGTTCGGAACCGCGCACCGCGCCCACGCTTCAACCGAAGGGATTACCCATTTCATGGATAATGTGGCCAGCGGTTATCTTTTGCGGAAAGAAATCGATTATCTCGACAGCGCTGTTAAAAATCCCGAACGCCCCTTCGTAGCAATAATTGGCGGTGTCAAAATATCGAGCAAAATTGATGTTTTAACTGTCCTACTCGATAAAGCGGACGTGCTTATCGTGGGCGGCGGAATGGCATATACCTTCTTTAAGGCCATGGGATTTGATATCGGTAACTCCGTGGTTGAGGATGATAAAATCGATCTTGCTCACAAGATTATGAAAAAGGCGGAATCTTCACGGTGCGAGTTACTGCTGCCTGTTGATTGTATGATAGCCGACAGATTCGCCAACGATGCCGAAACCCGTTATGTTGACAGGGATTCCATACCTGGCGGCTGGGAAAGTCTCGATATCGGCCCGAAAACAGGCAAACTTTTTGTATCGAAAATTAAAAGCGCCCGCACAGTGGTTTGGAACGGCCCGATGGGTGTTTTTGAAATGGACACATTTGCCGGTGGAACAAGAGTCGTTGCGGATGCGCTGGCTGAGGCGACTAAAGGCGGCGCTATCACTATCATAGGCGGCGGCGATTCGGCGGCGGCCATTGCGAAGTTCGGTATGGAGAATCAAATGAGCCACATTTCCACTGGCGGCGGCGCTTCGCTGGAACTTCTCGAGGGTAAAGTCCTGCCCGGCATGGCGGCCCTGGACAGATAGAAAACATGTGATTTGCGATTTTGTCTATAAATTTTTTCAATCGTAAATCTGTATTTGTAAATCGCAATTATATTGTGTAAATTAGTGTAATCATGAGAAAAAAGATTATTGCAGGCAACTGGAAAATGAATCAAAATCATCAGGAAGCCCGGGCGCTTGCCTGTGATATTGTTAACAGACTGAGTGACTGTAAGGATACTGATGTTGTCCTGTGCCCTCCCTTTACTTCTCTTGCCGAAGTAAAGGAAATTGTCAGCGGAACCTCAATTGCTCTTGGCGCCCAAAATATGCACTGGGAGGA
>JABHYP010000242.1 GCA_018656855.1 Candidatus Latescibacterota bacterium
ATCCCTGCACATAATGACGGTCTGATAAATGATTATATACATACAATAGCAACCGCACCGGATGGTACGATATGGGCAGGAACTATGACAGGAGTAAGCAAATATGACGGTGATACGTGGATTTCTTATACTGTGGATAACGGATTAGCAAATAATCATGTCACTTCAATAGCGTGTGGTTCTGAAGGTGAGGTATGGATCGGCAGCGACCAAGGTGGTGGTGTGTCCCATTATAATGGTGAAACATGGACAACATTCACAACCGATGATGGACTGGGACATAATAGTATTTCTGCATTAGCAGTTGGTCCCGACAATACTGTATGGATCGGATCTGCTGGAGGCTTGCAACATTATATTCCCGAGACAGGAACATTCGTAAATGAAACCGATATACTGCCGGAAGAAATCAAAATCATCTCAAATTATCCCAATCCGTTCAATCCTGAAACGACAATAGAATTCACCCTGCCGAGCGAATCTGCAGTTGACCTCTCTATCTACAACATCACAGGCCAAAAGGTGCGGACAATTGTCTCTGAATCAATGATTGCAGGAATACATTCCATCCGCTGGGACGGAACAAGCGAAAGCGGGCAGACTTTATCATCAGGAGTCTATATTGCACGGATTACTATGGGAGAAAAAGTTGCGGCAAGGAGTATGATGTTGATGAAGTAGAATATTTATTGTTATATAACAAACATCCTGCAAATTGGCCACTTGATTCAGGAGGCTTCCATGAAATGTCTGACAACAGCGCTCGTAATGTTCATGTTGCTTATTGTTTCTCAAGACTCATTAGCTGGTGGTACCTGGACAACGGTTTCAATGTATTCTATGAGATCAATAGCCGTTGTTTCTGATGTAGAGGCATGGTTCTCAGATGGGAATAGTGTATTGCGATATGATGGAGAAACGCGGACATCATTCACTTATGAAGGGGGATTTAGTAATAAAAATTATGTTTATTCAATTGCTGGTAGTTCTGAAGGTGATGTATGGTTCGGAACAAGTAACGGAGTAACCCGATATGACGGTGAAACATGGACAACATTCGATAAAGGTGAAGATGGTTTGCTTGATGGTGAAGGCCCTTTTGGTTCAATAGCCGTAACTCCGGGGGGTATCGTATGGGCTTCAATATCAGGTGTTGGAGTTTGCCGATATGATGGTGAGACGTGGACAACGTTCACTAAGGATGATGGGCTTGGCAATAATGATGTTACGTCAGTAGCAGTTCTTACTAATGATATTATTTTATTTGGCTCATATAGGTATGGAATAAGTATTTATCATGGGGGGGGATGGTCATATGTCGATTTTAATGATGGGCTAATATCTAATTATACAACATCAATAACAATAACACAAGATGGTGTGATATGGGTAGGTACTATTCATGGAGTTAGTAAACATGATGGTGAGAAGTGGATTTCATATACTTTTACTGACGGATTAGTAAGTAAATATGGAGGAATATTTTATGGTAGTCCTGAATATGTCACCTCAATAGCGACCGGTTCTGATGGTTTAGTATGGGTCGGAACAGATGAGGGATTATATTGTTATAATGGGGAAACATGGACGACTTTTAATACAGATGATGGGCTTGCAAATAATAGGATTTATTCATTAGCAGTTAGTCCTGATAATACTGTATGGATCGGAACAGGTGGATTATTATCCCGATATATTCCCGATACAGGAACATTCGTGGAAGAAACCGATGTAATACCGGAAGAAATTGAAATCATCTCAAATTATCCTAATCCGTTCAATCCTGAAACGACAATAGAATTCTCCCTCCCGGGCGAATCAGCAGTTGACCTCTCTATCTACAATATCACGGGCCAGAAAGTGCGGACGCTTGTCTCTGAACCAATGACCGCAGGAACACATTCCATCCACTGGAGCGGAACAAGTGATAGCGGACAGGCTTTATCTTCGGGTGTGTATATTTCACGGATTATTATGGGAAATAAGGTTGCGTCAAGGAGTATGATGCTGATGAAATAGTTGAAATTTTCTTTTGGCTGATGAGAACAGGAAAAATTAGCCACGGATAAACACGGATAAAATTTATAATTATAGATTTCTGAACCACGATTCTCATGATTTATGAGATTCCCCGTATTTATTACTGCCGCGAACCTCTGCTTATACATAATTATTGTCCGGAGAAAATTATTGTATCAAAGGGATTATGTAAGGTTTTTAATAATCCCCGTTGAAAAGCCCCGCGGGCGCAAAGATTTTTCGGATGAAGAATTGCAGCCTGTCTGAACGGGACGAAGTTCCGTGAGTTCTGCAATTCCCGAAAAAACTGAAGCGAACGAGGGATATGGCTTTGCACAGGGCGTGCTTTCTTTGGTACTTTCTTTGCACGAGCAAAGAAAGTAAATATCATTTTGGATAGAAACTAAAGCAGAATTCTTTAGGTGTAGAATATATTAGCTTTGTATACATATATTTGGCATAACTAACTTTTGTGAAGAACAAAAAAATCTTTATCTATCAGAGCATGAGTATCTACATTATTTTTATAGATGAATCCTTCACCCTTTCATGCCGAGTTCGGTAATGCCCAGACAAGCCATGTTCCGTTTTTATGAGGAGCTTAACGATTTTCTTCCCGAAGATAAGAGGAAAATAACCTTTACGCATGAATTTACCGGCAAACCTTCAATAAAAGATGTTATCGAGGCTATAGGGATACCCCATACGGAGGTTGATCTTATCCTGATCAACGGCAAATCCGTTACATTTTCATATCACCTTCAGAATGGGGATATGGTTTCAGTGTATCCGGTATTTGAGTCTCTCGATATTTCAAACGTAACTCACCTGAGGGAGAAACCGCTTCGTAAACCGAGATTTATACTTGACGTGCATCTTGGCAAATTAGCCAAATATCTCAGAATGCTTGGATTTGATACGCTGTATGATAATGATTATGATGATTCAAGGATTATCGAATTAGCTGATGAGGAAAAACGTACGATATTGACCAGAGATGTCGGACTGCTGAAAAATAATACCGTAACTCATGGTTACTGGATAAGGGCATTGAATTCGGAAGAACAGTTAAAAGAGGTGATTTCCAGATTCGACCTTTCTTCGAGCATTAAATCCTTTTCCCGCTGTACAGTTTGTAACGGTAAAATGCAGTGTGTGGCAAAAGAATCTGTCATGGAGCAACTGAAGCCGAAAACAAGGCAGTATTACAATGAATTCTATCAGTGCTCAGACTGTGGAAAAATTTATTGGAAAGGATCGCATTATAACAGGATGAAAGATTTTATCGGAAATTTGAAAAAAATAAATCTGTAACGGCCGGGACTTTAAAAAAATTGAATAATCACATTCTGATACTATTATCTGGTTAGATAATGATATCACATAATTAAGTACATTGTCTGAACCGCTGATTACACAGATTATATGATTGACTATGATTAACTGATTTGGAGTCTGTGTAATTAACTACCCCGATGCAAGCATTGAGGAATTCTTTCGATTAAATCATGGTAGTCAGTTAATCAGAGTAATCAGCGGTTCAGACTTTTTATTGAATATTTTCAGGTTTGTGAATAATCCGTGATTGATTTCTTTCAATCCGGTTAATCTCATTAATCCCGGTTCAGAATAACAATTAACAGTTTCTTTCCTGTTTCTGAAAAAGTTCTTCTTTTATGACAAAATTCTCTTTATTATTTTCTAATGAATATTCGGCAAGCTTTTTTTTCGGCTCGATGAAGCAGAAACTGGAATCTGAGATATGAAAACTGACTAATTTTTACTTTTTGAGCAGGAGGCAGATTATGAAGCGGCGGTCATTTTTAGAGACGGGCTTAGGTACCACTGCCCTTGCAGCCGGAATGACAGGCTGCACCGAAAAGGAGCAGCAGATTACTCCCGGAGTAGATTCCGGCGACATAAGTGTGATAGGCGTGAAAACACTCGAAGAGCTTCGGGACCTGTATCGGTATGACATTTTTGATGATTTTGTCGTCTTCTTCGACAGGTATATTGTCGATCAAAAGTACGGCGGCTTTCTGTGTACTACCGATCACGACGGAACCAACATCAGTACAAATAAAAGCGCAACCACACTGGGGAGAGGTATCTGGTGTTACTCGTTTTTATACAACAACCTCGCAAAGGAAGACCGGTTTCTCGACATTGCGTCGAAAGCGGTGGAATTTACCATGAAACACCACCCCTCAGGCGACAACTTCTGGCCCGGCAACTATTCGCAGGAAGGCCAGACTGACAAATCGGGCAGAGGGGGGCTTGCGGGCGACTGCTATATCGCCGAGGGGCTTGCCGAGTACGGGAAAGCGACTGGCGAGCGAAAGTACATCGACATTGGCAAGGAAACAATGACCAAGTGCATGAAGATATATGACAGACCGGATTTCCAGGATGGTGCAAGCCCGTACCCAGGCGCGAGAAATCTCTGGTACTGGATGCTTTTCATGTGGTTCGGTACAAACACACTTAAGTATGAATCCGATCCGGAACTGGAAAAAAGAACCGCCCGGTGCGTAAGCGCCATCATGGACCACCACCAGCACCCGAAATTCGATCTCATGAACAATGTCATCAATCACGATCTTTCACGCTCTGATGATCCGAAATATTCCGAGTGTGCCGGATGCGGCCATGCCACTGAGGCAACATGGATGATACTGTACGAGGCAGTGCGTAAAAAGGACAGGGCGCTGTTCGACCTCACCGCCGAGAGATTCAGCCGCCATGCCGTAGTAAGTAAGGATGACGTTTACGGCGGTTATTTCAACGACTGTATTAATGTCGACGAGAACAGGTGGCAGCTTTCAAAAATCACATGGGCGAACACGTTCATACTTATCAATTCCCTGTACATTATCGAACACACGGGCGCGCAGTGGGCGAAAGACATATTCAGCGATCAATTTGATTATGTACGGGAGAACTATCCTCTCAAAAAGTACGGGTATCATATGTGGGAGGGAAATACCGACAGAAAATTCACACATGTTCCCCATGTCAGGAGAAAAGGGATTTACCACCACCAGCGTCATCTCATGCTCAACCTCCTGTCTCTCGAAAGAATGATTGCGCAAGGGGGAAAGATATCGGGAATGTTTGCATAGATTAATTCATAACATTTTCAGCAGTAGGGGCGATGCATTCTGTTGGAAACATGTTCCAAAATGAAAATGATTATATATCGGGATTGCATCGCCCCTACTAATCCGTTGGGGCACATTCCAACCGTGCCCAATAAATCAATTCTCAGCGGTGACGATATTTTATGAATAATCCGGTTTACATGACCTGATAAAAAGTCTACTATAATTGTTCGATTACTGTTCATTTTCTCTTTTTCTCCGGAGGCCCGGATGAAACGACGATCATTTATCAAGGCAAACACCGGCATTGCCGCTGCATTGACAGCCTCAGCCGGATGTGCCGGCAAAAGAGAGGATACTTCTTCGGGGAAAGAAATTCCCGGGCTTGCGGGTATGCCGCTCGATGTGCTCCGGGCACGGTACCGTGCCGACCTGTTTGATGAATTTCTCCCTTTCATGGAAAGGCATGTTATCGACCACAGGTACGGTGGATTCATGTGCAGCACCCGGCCTGACGGGACAAATTTATCCACCACCAAGAGAGCCGGATATGAAGGCCGCGGCGTATGGGTTTATTCTTTCCTGTATAACAACCTGGCAAGCGAACAAAAGTATCTTGATGTCGCTGAAAGATCGGTCAGGCTGCTTCTCAAAAACAAACCTGTAGGAGCCTCCATGTGGCCAGGCTCTTTCACCAGGGAGGGGGAACCATCAAGCCAGCCGGGCGCTTCGGTTAATGCCGACCTTTACATTGCGGACGGTCTCGCTGAATTTGCACGGGCAACGGGCGATGACACATGGTGGAATATGGCAAGGGAAATACTCATGAAATGCCTGTGGGTTTATGATCAGGATGATTACGGCACCGGCATGGGGAAAGGCTATGTCAGCGCGGATACCCCCCCCATATCCGGTATCAGAATCATGGACGACTGGATGCTGTTCTTGTGGGTTGCGACACAAATGCTTCACCAGAAACCCGATGCCGACCTTGTACTCCTCGCCGCCCAGTGCACCGATACAATCATGACAAAATTTTATAACCCTGAAACCGGCCTGACAGGGGAAATTCTAAATCACGATTATACCCGCCCGAAGAATGACTACGCTCAGGTTGTTAATTTCGGCAACGACTTCCAGGCGCTCTGGCATGTGATGGCTTCCTCACTCCGCATCGGAGGCGGCTCGCATTTTCATAAAGCTGCCGAAAGGCTAAGGCGTCATATTCAGGTTGCGCTCGATGACGTATACGGCGGTGTGCTAAACGTACTTGCCAACGTGGACAAGAATATATGGCGAACGGGTAAAGCGCACTATGTACAGGTAGAACCGCTTGTCGGGCTGCTTTATGTCATTGAGCATACCGGCGCGGATTGGGCACAGGAGCTTTTTGGAAAGATATACGACTATGAACAGAAAACATTTCACTTAAAACAGTATAACCATCCGCTATGGGTAAACAGCGCAGACCGGGAAGGGATGTTCGATCTTAAAAAATCCAACCGCATAGGAAATTTTCACCAACCCCGTCATCTCATGCTCAATCTGTTAGGAATCGAGCGCATGATTGAAAGAGGTGGGAAAGTTTCCGGCGTATTTACATAAACGTATGTCATACCGGTTTTTCTCAGGCGGGTATTGAGGTAATTAATGAAAAGAGTACTTTTAAGCACTTTACTGCTTATCGCAGCGACTGTTTTTAGCTGTGGTGACAACAGTACCGATGACGGAGATGATTTTACTGACAGCGATGGGACAAACTATAAGCAGGAAATGCGCAACTTTGTGCAAAATATCAGCATGTACTCTAAAACTGAAAAGCCCGGTTTTATAATTATTCCCCAAAACGGTCACGAGCTTTTAACCGTAAACGGTGAAGAAACCGGGACTCCCGCGGGAAATTATATTACAGCAATCGATGGTGTCGGCCGCGAAGACCTGTTTTATGGTTACGATGATGACAACGCGGCAACCCCCGCAGCAGACCGTAGCTACATGACCGCCTTTATGGATATCGCCGAGGAGAACGGTGTTCAGGTTCTTGTTACCGACTATTGTTCCACTCACTCGTTTATGGATGACTCATATGAACAGAATGCCGCCAGGGATTATATATCGATTGCGGCAGACCACAGGGAACTGGATAATATTCCGGATTATCCGGCAGTTCCTTACAATATCAATGCCTCAGATGTTAAAACACTTGCTGAAGCGAAGAACTTTTTATATTTGCTGAATCCGGGACCTTATAGCACAAAAGCCGCCTTCCTGAACGTATTAAAAAACACTGACTATGATGTGCTGATTATTGATCTTTTCTACGACGGCACAGAGCAATTGACACCCGATGATGTTTCATCGCTGAAAGTCAAGGCTAACGGCGGCTCCCATCTTGTAATAGCTTACATGAGTATCGGCGAATCGGAAAACTATCGATATTACTGGCGTGCGGAATGGGAGAAAAATCCGCCTTCATGGCTTGCAGGAGAAAATCCCGGTTGGCCGGGAAACTACAAGGTCAGGTACTGGGACGAGAGCTGGCAGAAAATCATATACGGGAATATCGATTCATATATAAAGAAAATTATTGATGCAGGATTTGACGGTGTGTATCTCGATATTATTGATGCATTCGAATATTATGAGAATCAATAATTTTTTTTGGATACACAGTTTTATTCTGCACCTTATATGCCCCCATTTTCAACATTATGCAATTCGCCCCATAATTTCCATCTCCCCTGCTCAATTTTATCTTGACTTTCTCTTTTATACAAATATATTAATTCTGAATAAATTGTATATAAGATTAATTGATTTTAGATGTTAGTCGAAGGTTATTTATATCTTTTTATTTAACCGTTATGGAAATGGCGTGATAAGTCCTGCTAATATTTTGTAAAAATAAAGATTTATTTGGGATTTTATACAGACTGTATAAGATTCATACTACTTTAGTGATAATTAAAAGATAATAGATTGAAATTTATAATAATACACGTATATTCTTAATATTTTAGTGGGTTTTTTTACAGCGCAAATAGCTGTATATAGTTTCTTAGCACAGTTCTGTATAAGCCCTAGTTATGCGCCTATAGGACGGCCCCTAACCTCAAAACAAGAGAGGCATATATGGACATCGTCACTCACCCGCGTTTCCAGTTCCTATTCTTGGTCCTCCTTCTCTGCATTGGTTCGATCAAAACGTTTGCGGATGACAACCCCCCTGGCCCGTGGGGCTTTCTGCCTGATCAGCTGCCAACGAACGTGACGCAAGAGGCGCTCGCGGACAGAGCCACCGACCACATCAACCAAATCTGGGGGTTCATTGGTCGCGATTACGCAGGCAAGGCTTTCACCCAACTCCCGCTGCCTTTCCTGTCGCTCCAGGCCTTTGATCAACAGACACGATGGCCTACGACCGACCGTTTGCCAATAGGTTTCGATCCCGAGGGTTGGTTGGACA
>JABHYP010000243.1 GCA_018656855.1 Candidatus Latescibacterota bacterium
CGAACTCCTGTTGCTCTGTACTGTCTGCAGATACATTTCTGAACCGTCGGGATTATTCAGAACTCTGAAATATATCGCTTTTGTGTCTATAAGCGTGGTAATTTCATCGTCACTGCCATAGTTCTTTAGCAGATAATCAAGCATCCACAGGGCAGATTCGGCAGCGGTTACTTCTCCGCTGTGACGGTTCGCATCTATTGCCATTGAAGGTTTATCGATATCCTTGCCGGTATCTTTATTGGTTAAAGTGACCTGGTATATATCACGTCCCTCGAAACTTTTCCCTCCGATGTAAAGGTCTATGAGATTCGGATACTCTTCCGCCCATTTTTTCAGGAAAAATACAATCTCGTCATAGGTATGATAATGTTTGAAATCAAGCTCACCCTCATTTAATGGCCTTGTTTCCTGATAATGAACCTTTTTAAAAAAACTTTTCCCGTGACGATACCCCTTTACGGTGTACACTTCGGATTCTTTCTTCTTTGATTCCGACTCCTGTGCAGTAGGAATTGCGCTCGGGACGACACTGATAAACACCAATGTCACCAGCAAAAGAATTACATTCCATTTACGATTATTCAAATTATCCCCCATATCATTAGAGCGTTTTTATAAAGTATTCTATTAAGTTTTATCAGTTGTTGCAATTACGCTGATTTTATGTGCTTAGAAAGCTTGTTTTAACCATGATTCCTTTAAAAGTTAATAGTACTAATTTATTTGCTTTGACATTAGCGAGCAACAATATTTATTTTTCGTTTCAATGTTTTCAGCGTTTCTCCGGCAAAATATAACAAACATTGTTAATGTTTTTATAAAATACTGCCGGGATTGAGAAATAAAAATAGGTTTTAAAAGGTTCCAGAATTTATATTTTACCGTATATGATCAATTCAAAAAACTAAACTGCATTATTTACGGTTGAAAGCACCTGCATGTTTAAATATTTTACTATCCTTATCTGTATTTCGTTGTCAACTTGCTGCATCGCCGGCGACTGGGAGCTTGACAACTATTCCACAGGGAAACTCGTCTACCTCCACTCTTTCGTGAATTATAGTTTTGATCCAGACTGGCAGCAAAGATGGGAAAAACAACTCATGAAGGGAAATGGGGTCAGATTCAGTTACGGGAGCGCATCATCAAAAAAGCTTTTACATTATGAAGATATTAATATCAACCAGTCTTTCGGAAAGGGCTGGGGATTCCGCTGTTATGTGAACTCGCAATTTAGCGAATATAAAGACCGAAGTGAAACTCTGCGTTTTATCGAATTTCAAAAAAGTATTTTTCATGGCCTTTCTTTATGCACGGCTGCCAATCTGAAATATAAAAAACAGGACATTGATGGAAAACTCGGGCTTCTCCATGTTAACAAAACGCGGGAAAACTATTTACAATTGTTTTTCTGCTGGGATGACCTTGTCTATACGGAAAGGAATGATGAAGGTGGCAGAACTACGAAAAATCCGATCGGCATATCATGGTTGAGCCGTTTTTCCGGGGAAAAATGGAATATTTTCACCAACGGAAAATTATCGACAGGATTTGAAAGAGACTATAAAGAGAAAAAATCACCCGACCGGTCACATCTAAAACGGCAGACTAGCGAGGCAAACGGGAAATTTACGTGGTATTTCACGGAAAAAACCCGAATAGAAGCTGAGCTCAACCATTATTACTTCTTTGAAAAACAGTTATTCCGCCAGTCCGCACAGGATTACAGCTATTCCAACGAGATTTTTCACGGTGTTTTACGGTATCTCGTTCCCGTGTGGACAACAAGCCAGCTGGATTTCGAAATGCATTATGTGAATCAGTATGCCAGAGCGGGCGGATACAAACAGTATACGTACAACAGGAATGAGTATATACCGGCCGTGTTTCTCAAACGTTCGTCCGAGAAATATTCAGTGAGGATCGGTTATAACGGCTCATTTTACAACTGGGATTTCGACGATTATTTCAACATAAAAGATGACAGTAAAGATGATTTTGTCGATAAACTAAACCTCGGATTCACCTATCATTTCTCACAAACGGCGCACGTTTATCTGTCCGTGAGTCATGTATTACAATTAGATGATTTCGGCGGCGGGAATATGCGATACATGATGTTTTTTTAAAAAATATAACGGCAGAAGATATGGGATAAGGCACAATGCATTAGTATAAAATTTGGAATCTGGATTATGAAATATTAAATATGACATGGGCCACGGACTATCTTTTATAAAGCCACTGCACTTCATATCCACCAACTGTAATACATATCAACGCTATTCCACGCCGCAGCCAGACAGCCTGGGGATAGCCCGTGTTGTAGAAGAATAACAACACAAGCGCCGCAATCACAAGCACACCTGCAAAGATTTTATATCCTACCGGATTAGCCATCAAACCGTACTGTTTCAAAAGCATAAGCCCCAGCCATGCCGACATCCAGCCGATTAGCGCGCCTGCCAGAATATCGAGCGGCCAATGAATACCCACAACTATACG
>JABHYP010000244.1 GCA_018656855.1 Candidatus Latescibacterota bacterium
AATACGATGAAAGAGCAAGATTACCCTGATTACCTCCGTTTCGGCTACGCCTCCACTACGGTAATCAGGCACCTACACCCAGCACCAAACCATCTCTTAACTTTAGGGGTAAAGTGGTCCACATTGTTCTGAAGGGGTACAAAGAATCAGAAGCGAGATACAAATCTTTATTTGAAGCAAGTGCTGATGGAATACTTATAGCAAGTGTTGAAAAAATGAAATTTATATATGCCAATCCATCTATATGCAAGATGTTAGGTTATAGTGAAGAGGAATTAAAAGTACGAGGCGTAAATGATATTCATCCAAAAGATAGTATAGATCATGTGATTTCTGAATTTGAGGCTCAGGGAAGAGGAGAAAAAACACTGGCATTGGATTTACCGTGTTTAAGAAAAGATGGAACGATAGTATATGTGGATATTAATACAACCACTGCCGTGATAGATGGAAAAAAATGTAATATAGGTTTTTTCAGGGACATCACCGAGCGCAAAATAGTTGAAAAAGCTTTGCATGATTCTGAACAACAATATCACACAACTATTGATTCAATGTCTGATGCAATACATGTCTTAGATAATGACTTACGAATTATTCTAACTAACGGCACCTTTAAGCAATGGATGGAGAATTTAGGTCTGGGGAATGATATAACAGGTTTAAAAATATTTGAAGCATTTCCTTTTAAGACTGATAAGGTTATGGATGAATATAATCAGGTATTTAAAACCGGAAAAACACTTATTACCGAGGAAAGTAACAAATTTGGTGACAGAGAGATTATTACCGAAACAAGAAAGATACCGATATTTGAGGCGAAGAAAGTAAGTCGGATCATTACTGTTATTAGGGACATCACCGAGCGCAATAAAGCGGAGGAAAAACTCAAGCTTACTCAAAAAGAATTGGAAATTAAAACAAAGAGCCTTGAGGAGGCCAATACAGCATTAAAAGTTCTCCTGAAATACCAGGATGAAGAAAAAAATATAATGGAAAAAACTATCTTAACAAGTCTAAACAATCTCGTAATGCCTTATCTTGAAAAAATTGAAATCGGCACTTCAGATGAAAGGTTAAAGACATATGTAAATATTATTGAAACAAATCTTTCTGAGATTACAAATCCTTTTGCAAATCAATTAACAGGATATTATTCGAAACTTACTCCAACTGAAGTACAGATTGCCAATCTTGTAAGGGATAATAAAACAACAAAGGATATTTCAAAAATACTTAATATCTCCGAAAATGCGGTGTTTTTTCATAGAAAGAATATTCGAAATAAACTCGCGATTAAAAACAGAAAAACAAATCTCAGATCTTTTCTCCAATCTTTATCCAACAAGTGATATATTCTACATAACTTAATATTCCTACACCGACACATTTAGTAGCACAATACTACCATTATACTACAAAATTTTTACAAACATAATCTATCTAATAAATAGTATTTTTATAGATATTTTAGTTAAAAGGCATTTGAAAAAAATAAGTTTGTGTAATTGAGCTTCTTTTTTCGAATACTCCAAATATATTATGGATTTGATATTTGACTGAAATCGATAATGTATTATATTGACAAAAATAGAGAAAGAGGATATGTGTTGATAAAGTGGTGATAAAAAAATTTAAAATTATTAGATAACTAAACGTGAAAAATTCAATTAGGAGATTAAACGAAAAACACTGATTGTAAAGGTATAATTCCCCCATTTTGATTTTTTGTGCATTTTTCTCTATAACTTTAATTTTATTGTAAAGAAGATAATTAATGAGCCAGAATGATATTTTTTCCTCAGAGCAAGATACAATTGAAATTGACGGGATAGGCCTTCTTGTGCAGTTTACCCGTTATAATCCAAAAGAACCGGAAAGTTTCCTGGATGGTATAGAATTAGCTGAGGATTTACTAGGCAAAGACGATACCATATATTATACAAAAGGAACCTCGATCGACCCTAAACGGATTGAACGGCTGATTAAACTCTGTAAAACAACCCCCGGCCTGGAATTATCAATAAAAATCAAACGGAGCGCCAAATTTATCCAGAATTTCCACCATGAGATCAAAAAGCAAATGGCCGATCTATATAAAAAGAGGCAGAAAAATGCAGTTTCTAAAAAGTTATTTTCTAATATAAGTGAAGATATTAATAGTTTTTTCAATGATTTTCTCTCAAATGAAACTAATGTCCTTTCAATTGGTAAAGTAAAGTATATTTGCGAATCGCTGAAAAAAGGCAGGGCGGAATTGTTTTATCACCATTCCTTTAATGTGGCTCTTTTTTCTGTAGCTATTGCCTCATCAGAACTTTATAAAAATAACGTTAGAGAAGATAAGGCAAAGCTGGGTGAAATTTACAAAGCAGGCCTGTACCATAACTATGGAGCTTTAACCAATATTGAAAATATCCTGAAAATTTCAGAGGACAAACAGCTCCGGATGTATTGGGATGAAAACAGTAAAGAATATTCCTCCCTCGATAAACTTAATTTCAGTTCAGAAATTATGGACTCTATTCGTTTTATTAATGAATATAACATGGGGAGAAAAGAATTTATTAACAGTAACGAATGGCCTGCTACAATGGCGAATGTAGTATTGGTTGCGGATGCTTTTCTCCGGAAAGAAAGCGGTCTCTTCGGTGCACGTCAGAGTGCGAAAGATATTACCGACAAGTTGAATGTACAGGCTATGGGAAAAGAGCTTAACGAGTTGGTGGTTCAGACATTAACATTAGAACTGAATCTAGAGGACTTTTTCGACTTCTACCAGCAACTGGATCATCTTTCCAAAGTATGTCTTTACGATAATTCCGCTGTTCCCTATCCCCTTACTGGATATATGAGTCCTACCATCTATGTCTGTAAAAACAAGGTTATGAAGTGTAAGTATTTAGATAAAGCTCAAAAAGCCGTTAATCTGGCCAAGACACTTGGTGTATTGAAACAAGGATCGTACAATCGCTGTTTGCTCCTATCTCCCAAGCTAAAAATATTTTATGAAAAGCATTATGAGGAAATAAAAGAAAGCGTCAAACACAAATAATGAACTAACAGGTTTATTTAGCTCATTCAATTTATCAATTAAACTTCAAAATTAATCTTTTTCAACCTACAATCCTCACAAGATGATATTTCTTCTTCCCGCTTCTCAGTACTATCATGGTTTCGCTCGCAAGGTCTTGTCTTGTAAGTTTCCTGCGTGAGTCCTCTACCCGTACATTGTTCACATAAGCCCCGCCCTGTTTTATTAGCTGGATAGCCTGGCTGTTAGAACCGGAAAGCCCCGAACTGCTGAATAATGAAAGTACACCGATCCCTTCTTCAAGTTCGTCGCAACCGAGAGTCGAAGAGGGCACATCGGCAAAAATATCCATAAGCTCGCGGTCGGAAAAATTGCTTATTTCCCCGCCGAAAAGAACCTCCGAGGCGCTTTGCGCCTTCTTAATCCCTTCGTCGCCGTGGATCATACGAGTGGATTCTTCTGCAAGTACCCGTTGGGCTTCACGGTTTTCCGGATTGTTTATAACGGTTTGTTCAAGTTCATTAATATCTTTGATAGGAAGGAACGTAAAGTACTTGAGATACCGTATCACATCACTGTCATCGGTGCGAATCCAGAACTGGTACAGGGCATAAGGACTTGTTCTCTCAGGGTCGAGCCAGACCGCGTTGCCTTCGCTTTTACCGAATTTCTCGCCGCTTGAATTTGTAAGAAGGGGGAAAGTGATGCCATAGGCCTGTTTCTGTCTACGTTTCTGGATAAAATCGATACCAGCGGTGATATTCCCCCACTGGTCGTTGCCGCCCACCTGAAG